>JANOIR010000292.1:0-3022 GCA_031407765.1 Vicinamibacteraceae bacterium | reverse complement strand
TCTCACCCGCCTACGCCGAGGCTCCGGCGTGGCAGGCCGCGCGGCCGCGGGCAGCTCCTCTGGGCGTGCGGGCTGCTATTCGCGACGCTGGGCGCGTCGCGGCACCGCACGCGACATCCTGCTGGACCCGTGCTAAACTTCGCGGGTTGTGCGCCCGTAGCTCAGTTGGATAGAGCATCAGGCTTCGAACCTGGGGGTCGGGGGTTCGAGCCCCTCCGGGCGCACCAGTCCTCCTCGACCCGCAACACCCCTCCCCCGCGCCCGTAGCTCAGCTGGATTAGAGCGTTGGCCTCCGAAGCCAAAGGTCGCTGGTTCGAATCCAGCCGGGCGCACCAGTCTCCCTTTGTTCCCCCACGGGTGCGGTGGGTTCGTGCCGCCGCGACCGCGTCTCCTTCGGGCCTCCCCTGCCGCCGACCCGCTGGTGCGGACGCGTGGCGTGCAGTCGATGCAGCGCGGTGGGCTTCGGTCGTCGGCTCGGGTGCCCTTCGCGGTGTCTACGGCTTGACCCAGCCACCGACCCTGTGCGACGAACAACGTCCGCTTGGGGAGTTGCACTTGAACGTGAACGTCTGCATGGTCGCCGCGTTCGGATTGAGACCGCGTTCAACCCACGACAGTTCACAGCCCCGAACGCATTGAATAGTCGTCTCGCCGCTCGGCGCATTCACGATGATTTCGAAGTTGGGTTCCGACGTTTGCGCTCTGCCAGCCATCCATCCGATCCCGACGAAAGCTGCGACCGTTGCAATTCGAAGGCTTGTGCGGATCATGTGAACCCTCCAGGCTGCGGCGGCACGAGATCGCCAAGGCGGGCCGCTGGCCTTAGCGAGACGGTTCTGACGATGCTGGGCGTGGTGAAGATCGTCGACCGCGCGACCTTGTTCGCGGCGCGCCTCCTGTATAAGCCCCCTACCCCGGCGCCGTTTCGCTTGACCTTCCCGCCGGTTCGAGCGCGCCGGGCGGCCCCCGTACGGCCGTTCTCCGCCTCGCTGCAAGGTCAAGCTCGAATCGGCACGGTCTAGTCGATCAAGAAATCTCGGTCTCCCGGACCTCGCGCCCCGAGTCGACGCCTAGGCCGGTGCTGACTTCCCGATCGGGAACATAAGGACATCGAGGCGCCTCGTCAGGAGCAGATATTCCCGATCGGTAACTTTTATAGTTTCTTACCGTGAAACCATGCTAACTTTCCCGATCGGGAACTTCAGCATGACGCCGCGTGAGCTCGGTACCATCGTCCGTAGCGCCAGGGTCGCTCTGGGCCTTCGACAGGCCCAGCTGGCGGGAGCCGCCGGGGTAGGCCTGCGCTTTCTGGTCGAGCTGGAAGGCGGCAAAGCGACTGCGCATCTTGGAAAGACGCTGGCCGTGCTTGACGCCCTGGGCTGCCGCATCGACGTGTCGCCGCCGGGCGGGGGGAGCGACGGGCGGTGAGTCGCACCCTGCTCGTCCGCTGGGACGGCCGGCTGGTCGGGATGCTCCGGGTGAACCAGCACGGCGAGCTCCTCTTTCAGTATGCGACCGAGTGGCTCGACGATGCGGGACGTCCCGCCATCTCGCTGTCCTTGCCGAAGCGTGAGGAACCGTTCAAGCAGCGGGCATGCCGGCCGTTCTTTGCCGGCTTGCTGCCCGAAGACCTGCAGCGCGACGCGGTGGCCAGGGCCCTGGGCGTGTCACGCGGCAACGACTTCGGCTTGCTCGATGCCCTCGGCGGCGACGTCGCTGGCGCCCTCACGCTCTTGCCCGACGGCGTCGCGCCAGGAACCGAGCCAGCTCCGGAACAGCCTCCGCGCCTGCTGGACGATCGCGCCCTGGGCGAGATACTGGACGCGCTCCCGAGCCGACCGCTGCTGGCGGGCCAGCATGGCCTTCGGCTCTCGCTCGCAGGCGCCCAGTCGAAGCTCCCTGTGGTACTCGTGGACGGGCAGGTCGCACTGCCAGGGTCGAATCAACCCACCACGCACATTCTGAAGCCGCCGATCACACGTTTTCCAGGCACGACCGAGAACGAAGCGCTCGCAATGCAGTTGGGGGCCGCCTGCGGGCTACCCGTCGCACCAGTCGAGGCGCGCACCCTCGGCAGTCGTCCGTACTTGCTCGTGACGCGCTACGACCGGCGACTCGGGCCCGACGGACGCGTCTCACGGCTGCATCAGGAGGACCTCTGCCAAGCGCTCGGCATCGTTCCCGAGCGGAAGTACGCCGCGGAAGGCGGGCCGACGTTCAAGGTGGCCTTCGAGCTCGTGCGGCGAGCCACCACGCGACCCGCGCTGGCCATCCTCGCCCTCGTGGACGCGGCGATCTTCAACGTCATCATCGGCAATGCCGACGCCCACGCCAAGAACTTCAGCTTGCTCTACGACGACGGCTTGCAGCTGGCACCGTTCTACGACCTGTTGTCGACGGTGGCGTACCCAGCGCTCGCACCGACCTTCGCGATGAAGCTCGCCGGCTGCGGGACGCTCGACGAGATCAGTTCCTCGACGTGGCCGAAATTCGCCAGCGACATCGGGGTGGCTGCCCCGTTCGTGCGCGGTCGTGTGCAGGCGCTGACCGACGCGGCCCGTGAACACGTCGATCGTACTGCCGCGCAGCTGGTCGACACCTCCGGCCTCGATCGTCGTGAGACGCAGCGATGCGTCGACCTGATCCGCGGGCGCGCAGATCGCCTCGCGACCACCGCGGCTGGAGAAGCCCAGGCCCGGCGGCCCAACCGCCGTCCACTCCGCCGCCCGAAACCGGCCGACGAATGAACGCTCGTTGAGTGCGGAGCCAAAGGTCACCCTATGCCCATGCGCTGCGTGCTCGTGTGCTGCTCGGCCCTTCTCCTCCTGGGAACTGGAACGGGGTCGCTCGCCAGGCGTGCGGACGGCCCGCCCTACTCGCCGGCCGAGTCGATGGCCACGATGCAACTGGAGGCGGGCTACCGGATCGAGCTGGTAGCGGCCGAGCCCGACATCCAGAGTCCGGTCGCGATGGACTTCGACGAGCAGGGACGCCTGTTCGTCGTCGAGATGCCCGGCTATCC
>JANOIR010000287.1:0-2805 GCA_031407765.1 Vicinamibacteraceae bacterium | reverse complement strand
GCGACGGCGATCCCGACGTGATCGAGAACGGCCTTCATTTGGTAATTGGGTGATGGGGTGATTGGGTCATCGGCGATCCAGTCATGATCAAGCGGGCGATGAGCGCGTCCGCTGCAGAGTACGGGTCCGTTTCCCGCGAGGCGATGCGATCGACAACAGCCGCCAGCTCTCCGGGCGCCAGCACCTCGTGCTCCAGGCGGTGCATGAATCGGGCGGTCAGGATCTCGCGCAGTCGGTACTCGTGTCGCACCTGCCGGCGCGATCGCCCGGTGTCCGCGCGGGCGGCGCGAAAGGCCCAGACCGCGTTGAGCAGGTCCCCGATGCCCGAGCCGGCGGTCGCCACCGTCTGGATGATGGGAGGACGCCACTCGCCGGCGCCGTAGGACTGCAACGACAGGTTCGCCTCGATGGCCGAGACCAGACGGTCCGCGCCTTCCCGGTCCGCCTTGTTCACCACGAACACATCCGCGATCTCCATGATCCCGGCCTTGAGGGCCTGCACATCGTCGCCCGCCCCGGGGACGAGCGTGACCACCGAGACGTCGGCGGTGCGGACGATCTCCACTTCGTCCTGTCCGACACCGACGGTCTCGATGATGACCACATCCCGCCCGGCGGCGTCGAGCACGAGCGCCGCATCGCTCGTGGCCCGTGAGAGGCCGCCGAGGTGACCGCGGGTGGCCATGCTTCGGATGAAGACGCCCTCGTCAGCCGCATGCGCCTGCATCCGCAGCCGATCCCCGAGGACGGCGCCCCCGGTAAACGGGCTCGTCGGGTCGACCGCGATGATGCCGACCGAGCGACCCTCGCGACGCAGTTCGGCCGTGAGCCGATCGACGAGCGTGCTCTTGCCGGCGCCCGGAGGTCCGGTGACGCCAACGAGATACGCGCGTCCGGTGTGGGAGAAGAGACCGCGCACGAGGTCGGCGCCTGCGAGGCCCTCGTTCTCGACGATGGAGATCCCCCGGGCGATCGCCCGCGCATCCCCGGCGATAATACGATCCGCCAGCGGCGTCAGCGGGTCCACCCCGCGAGCAGCTGCCTTGCGATCACCAGCCGCTGGATCTCGCTCGTCCCCTCGCCGATGGTCGTCAGCTTCACGTCTCGAAAGTACTTCTCTGCCGGGTAGTCCTTCACGAAGCCGTAGCCGCCGTGGATCTGCACGCAGTCGTCCGCGACGCGAACGGCCGTTTCACTCGCATACAGCTTCGCCATGGACGACTCGACGGTCGTGCGTTGCCCCTGGTCTTTCAGGTACGCGGCCCGATACGTCAGCAGGCGGGCGGCCTCGATCCGCGTCGCCGCGTCGGCCAGCTTCCACCGGATGGCCTGAAACGCGCTGATCGTCTTGCCGAACGCGCGCCGCTCCAGCGCGTAGTTGCGCGCCGCCTCGTAGGCGCCCTGCGCCAGCCCCACCGAAAGCGCGGCGATGCCAATCCGCCCCGCATCAAGCACCTGCATCGTGTTGACGAAGCCCTGCCCGAGATCGCCCAGAAGCCCATCGCCTGGCACGCGACAGTCGTCGAAGAGGACTTCGCTCGTGTCGCTCGCGCGCATGCCGAGCTTGTCTTCCTTCTTCCCTGCCCTGAGCCCGGGTGTGTCACGTTCGACGATGAACGCGGACACACCCTTGCGGCCGGCCTCCCGATCGGTCACGGCCATCACGACGATCACGTCGCCCTCGCGGCCGTGCGTCGTGAAGGTCTTCGCACCATTCAGCGACCAACCGTCGCCGTCCCGCACCGCCGTGGTGCGCATGCCGGCGGCGTCGCTGCCGGAGGTTGACTCGGTCAGGGCCCAGGCGCCGATCTTTTCTCCGCGCGCGAGCGGCACCAGGTACCGCCTCTTCTGCGCCTCCGAGCCGAACATGAAGATGTGCGACGAGCAGAGCCCGTTGTGCGCGGCGACCGACAGGGCGACGCCGGGGTCCACGCGGGACAGCTCTTCGATGCAGATGCAGTAGTCGACGGCCGAGAGGCCGGCACCGCCGTACCTGTCGGGAATCTGGATGCCCATCAGGCCGAGCGCGCCGAGCGCCGGCACCAGTTCTGAAGGAAAATGCTGCGCGGCGTCCCACTCTCTGACGTGCGGGCGCAGCTCCGTCTCGGCAAAGGCGCGCACGCTCTTGCCGAGCAGCCGCTGCTCATCCGTCAACCGGAAATCCATGCCGCGTACTATTATGGCATCGGGAGGTTTCATGACACGCGTGCGGACTGCCATTCTGGGCCTGGTCCTCGCCTTCGGCGTCGTCGGCGCACCTTCGACGGCCCGGGCGGATATCACCGGCTTCATTGGCGCGACGATGACACCCGAGAACCGTCTCGCGAGCGGCTTCTCCGTGGGCATGGGGCTGCTCGTCGTGGCGTTCGAATTCGAGTACTCCAGCACGCCAGAGGACCTTGCCGCCGGGGCGCCGTCACTCCGCACCGGCTCCGGCAACGTCCTGCTGCAGACGCCGATTCCCGTCTTCGGCGTCCAGCCGTACTTCACGACCGGGGGAGGGTTCTATCGAGAAGTGCTCGGCGCGCACGAACAGACAGGATTTGCGCCGAACATCGGCGGCGGGGTCAAGATTTCCCTCGCCGGTCCGCTCCGGCTGCGGGTCGACTATCGAATCTTCACGCTGGGGGACGATGCGTTGTATTCACCGACGCATCGCATCTACGCAGGGCTCAATGTGGCGTTCTAAATTGCAGGATGGCAGAATTGCAGGAGGGCGGGACAGGAAAACTTCCTGCCGTCCTGCAATCCTGCAATGCTGTAGTGAATTACTTGCCCAGGTCTGACACCAACGTCAGGTTGACG
>JANOIR010000248.1:0-3349 GCA_031407765.1 Vicinamibacteraceae bacterium | reverse complement strand
GGCTGGCCGCCGCCCCCGCCACGTTGCGGACGCCCCGGGAGGCGTTCGCGCGGGCCGGCGTGAGCCACGCCCGGATCGAGCTGCGAGGCCAGCGCGAGGCCGCCCAGGCCGAAGTAGGCCTGTTCGAAGAAGAAGCGCCGGGTGACGGCGTGCAGCCGACTCGTCGGAGGCATGAGGGGGTGAGTTAGTGTAGCGCGATGATCCGGCTCGCGGCACCGCCGCTTCACCGCCTCGTCGTCGCGCTCGCCGTCGCCGCCTCGTGCCTGGCGGGAGCCTCGACAGTGGCTGCCGCCGCGCCAGATGGCACCCGGCATCGGGTGATCGTCTCGACCGATATCGGCGGCACCGACCCCGACGACTACCAGTCGCTGGTCCATTTCCTGCTCTACGCCGACGTGGTCGACGTGGAGGGACTGATTTCCTCGCCGTATGGTCCCGGCCGCCGCGAACACATCACCGCCGTCCTCGATCGGTATGCCGCGGACTTCCCGGCGCTGAAGACGCATTCGACCCGCTATCCCCCGCCCGAGCGGCTCCAAGGGCTGGCCAAGCAGGGCGAGATCGAGTCGTCGGGCGGGCGCGGCGTCGGCGTCTCGACCGAGGGCTCGAACTGGATCGTCCAGTGCGCGCGCCGCGACGACCCGCGACCGCTGTGGGTGCTGGTGTGGGGCGGCATCGACGACCTCGCGCAGGCCCTCCACGATGCGCCGGACATCCTGCCCAAGCTGCGCGTCTACTTCATCGGCGGCCCGAACAAGATGTGGAGCGTGGACGCCTACGACTACATCGAGCAGCAGCATCCGGCGCTGTGGATGATCGAGGCCAACGCCACCTATCGCGGCTGGTTCACCGGCGGGAACCAGGCCGGCGCCTGGGGCAACGCCGCCTTCGTCGACGCTCATGTCCGCGGCCGTGGGGCGCTGGCGGACTTCTTCGCCACGCAGCTCGGCGGCCGCATCAAGATGGGCGACAGCCCGTCGGTCGGCTATCTCCTGCGCGGCACGCCGAACGACCCGACGGCGCCGGGCTGGGGCGGCCAGTTCGCGCGCGTCTGGGATGGACGCAAGACGACGTTCGATCGGCTGACCACCGCGGCCGACACGGTCGAGGCATTCGGCGTCACCGAGATCGTCCTCGCGGTCCCCGCCGGCATGACGCGGGAACAGTCGGCGCGCCTGATCGTCGACGGTCGCATCCCCGCGATCGGGACCAACGACGGCCGCGTCCTGCGTTTCCGCTTCTCTCCGCGCGACGCCAAGGTCTGGCCCTACGTCATCGAGAGCGACCATCCCGCCCTCGATGGGCGCACGGGACAGTTCACCGCCGTGGCCGCGCCACCCGACCGCGCCGCCCGGCCGTCGAGCGTCCATCCGCACTGGTGGACGGACAGCCCCGACCCGGCCTGGGCCGAGGGCGTCCATCCGGGCGCCCGGACGGTCGCCCGCTGGCGCGAGGCATTCCTCGCCGACTTCGCCGCGCGCCTGCGCCGCGCTCAGGCGCCACCCGCGCGCGGCAAGCCGCGTGTCATCGTACTCACCGACATCGACAACGAGCCCGACGACGCGCAATCGCTGGTCCGATTCCTGACGTTCGCCAATCGGTGGGACGTCGAGGGCCTGATTGCGACCACCTCGGTGCATCAGAAGGACCGCACCTCGGCGACGCGGATCCGGCAGATCGTCGAGGCCTATGGTCAGGTCCACCCCACCCTGGCGACGCACGAGCCCGGCTTTCCGAGCGCCGACCAGCTGCTGCGCATGGTCCGCGAGGGCCGCCCGGCGTTCGGCATGACGGCGGTCGGACGCGGCATGGATTCGCCAGGCTCCGAGCTGATCCTCGAAGCGGCGACGCGGGCCGATCCGCGACCGCTGTGGGTACTGGTGTGGGGCGGCCCGAACTGCCTGGCGCAGGCCCTCTGGAAGGCCCGCGCCACCCGCACGCCGGCGGCGCTCGCCCGGATCGTGTCGACGCTGCGCGTCTACACGATCTCCGATCAGGACGACAGCGGCCCGTGGCTCAGGAAGACGTTTCCCGGCCTCTCCTACATCGTCAGCCCCGGCCTCCACGCCGGCGGGGCGTATCACTACGCGACGTGGACCGGCATCAGCGGCGACACCTTCCACGGCCGCTTCGTCGGTGCCGACTTCAGCCTGGTGGACAACCCGTGGCTCGATCGCCACGTCCGCGCCAAGGGCCCGCTCGGCGCCGTCTATCCGATCACGACCTTCATCATGGAAGGCGACTCACCGAGCTTCCTGTTTCTCGTCGACAACGGCCTCGGCGATCCCGACCATCCCGACTGGGGCAGCTGGGGCGGGCGTTACGAGCGCTACACGCCGCGTCTGCGGCGCTGGTTCTACGAGCCCGAGACGCGTCCGATCTGGAGCGACACCGAGGACGAAGTGCTCGGCACGGACGGCCGCTGGCACACCAGCAACAAGGCCACGATCTGGCGCTGGCGCCCGGCCTATCAGCACGAGCTCCAGGCCCGGATGGACTGGACGATCAAGCCCTACGCCGAGGCCAACCATCCGCCGATCGCCGGGCTGGGGCACGCCGACCGGCTGGAGGTCCGCTCCGGGGCCCGCGTGGATCTCGATGCCCAGGGCTCATCCGATCCCGACGGTGACGCCCTGACCTACCTGTGGTTCCACTACGGCGAGCTGGGCACGCTGCGGCTGTCGAGCGGCCGCACCGGCGCGCCGCTCGAGATCCACGACGCGACCTCGCGCGGCGCGTGGTTCACCGCGCCGCGGGTGACAGCGCCGGCGACGATGCATGTGATCCTCGCGGTGACCGATACGGGCACGCCGCCGTTGACCCGCTACCGGCGCGTCATCATCACCGTCGTGCCGTAGGCCAACAGCGCGCCTAGTTCTTCGTGACGGTCTCGTCCAGGTTGAGGAGGACGTTGGCGGCTAGCGTCCACGCCGCGGCGTCGGCGGGCGACTGCCCGGCGGGAGGCGCCGGTGCGACGCGCGCCGCCGCGGCCGGCCGGCGCGCGAACTGGGCACGCTCGGCGTCGACGTAGGCGACGAGCCGCGCCAGCTCCGCCGGCTTCGGATCGCGACCGATCACCAGCCGGAAGGCGCGGGTCGCGCGGCCCGGGCCATCCGGCACGCCGGCGACGCGCGCCGCCAGCGCCCGCGCGGCCTCGAACGAGGCGCGATCGTTCAGCAGCGTCAGCGCCTGGAGCGGCGTGTTGGTCCGCACCCGTCGCGCCGCGCAGTACTCGCGGCTGGTCGCGTCGAAGGTCATGTGCATCGGATACGGCGAGGTCCGGCGCAGGAACGTGTAGAGGCTGCGGCGGTAGCGATCGGCCCCATCGCTCTCGACCCATCGATCCTCG
>JANOIR010000224.1:0-19272 GCA_031407765.1 Vicinamibacteraceae bacterium | reverse complement strand
GGACAAGTTGGGGTCCCTTCGCGCTTTGTCGAGGGGGGAGACACGCGCGCGAGCCGAGTTGTAGCCTCGGCGGGAAGATATGTCAAGAGTAACGCTCGAGCGGGCAATAGGCACGCTCCAAGCTGGCGGCAGCGCGAGCCGCTGCGCCGATCGTGCTCAGCAGAGCACTTCCACAACGAACCCACCGGGCGCCTTCACGTAGAAGGTGTAGGCGTGGGAGCGCGCAGGGGCCTCCGCGGCGTAGCCGTCGGCGGTCAACCGCGCGTGGAGCTCGTCGACCTTGGCCTCGGTCGGCTGCATGAAGCCGATGTGGAACGTCGCCGGGTAGTCGGCCGTGCGCCCCTTCATCAGCGACAACACCATCCCGCGATCGTCGAAGAGCACCGCGAAGCTCGGATGATCGCCGGCGCCGGTGGCCTCGCCCGTGTACGGGTTGGTGTGCGCCTGCAGACCGAAATACGTCTCGAGAAAGCGACGCGCAGCGGGCACGTCGGTGACGGTCAGGTTGAGGTGATTGAGAATCATCGTCAGGCGCGGCTTTCGGTTGGCGTCCGGCCGAACGTCTGCGTCGCATAGCCGACGAGCAGCCCGACGATCGAGCCCGGGATCATGATCTGGAACCAGTAGTGGCCGCCCTGCTCGTTCGGCATGGCCGCGATCAGGAAGGCGAAGAACGCCGAGATCACGAGGCCGATGATCATGCCCTTGGCCAGCGAGTGGACGTGGGTCGCGTACCAGCCGACGAGCGCGCCGACGATCAGGCCCTTGGTGGTCGATCCGATGACGATGCCCATGATCTGAGGCGCGGTCTCCGGCGCCGAGATCAGGGCGGTCAACCCATCGAAGGCGCCCAATACGGCACCCAGCAGCAGTCCGAGAACGGGTTTGCTCATCTCTCTCGTTCCTCCTCGAGGATCCTCTTACACGTCGCGCCGACGCGCCTTTGCCACCGCTCAGCGTCGCTGCAGCCAGGCGAACAGGGCGCGCATGATCAGGTAGGCGACCACCAGCAGGATGAAGGTGCGGTAGCGATCGAGGAAGCGGCCGATCCGCTCCAGGACCGATTCCGGGTGCGCGTGGACGGCCTCTCCGGCGCGGCAGCGGGCCAGGTCGGCGACCAGCGCCGCGGCGTCGGGGTAGCGATCGCCCGGCGCCTCGGCCAGGCATCGCCCCACGATGGCGCGCAGACGGCGGGACGGCGTCGGCTGGACCGCTCGCAGGCCGCGCGTCACGGCCTCCAGCGACGCCGGCGCCGGTTGGCCCGTGAGCAGCCAGTAGGCCAACGCGCCGAGGGAATAGACGTCCGCGGCCGGGCCCGCCGTCGAAGCGTCGCCGCGCTGCTGCTCCGGCGCCATGTAGCCGGGCGTCCCGATCTGCGTCCCGGACGCCGTCCCGGAGGGCGTCCCGGACACGCTCCCGGACCCCGTCCCGGACGATGACCGGTTTTCCGACGACAGCTCAGCGGTATCGCACAGTAACTTGGCCACGCCCCAGTCGAGGACCAGGACCTCGCCGAAGGCGCCGACCATGATGTTCGAGGGCTTGAGATCGCGATGGACGACGCCGGCGGCGTGCGCGAAGGCGACCGTCTCGGCGATGCGCTCGAACACCGCGAGGACCGCCGCTTCGCCGGCCAGCGTGGCGACGTGCTGCGGGAGCGTGTCGCCGCGCACGTATTTCATGACGTAGAACCAACGGCCGTCCTCGAGCGTCCCGGCGTCGTGGACGGGGACGATGCCAGGGTGCTCGAGCTGCGCCAGCACGCGCGCTTCGCGGCGCAGGCGCGTCTCGAGGTCGCTCGACGGCGCCGGCGCGTTCGACACCTTGATCGCGACCTCGCGCTCGAGCCGCCGATCGTAGGCCGCGTAGACCGTGCCCATGCCGCCGCGGCCAAGCGGCCGCCGGATCTCGTAGCGATCGGGCGGCAGCGCCGGCCACGTCGCCGCTTCGCGAAGCCGCGCGATGGCGCCGTCGGCGAGCCGGGTCACGGGTCGACCTCGAGGCCGAAGAGCTCGCGCGCTTCGCGCCGGTACTCGTCGTCGCTCGCCGACAGCGCGCGAAGGTGGCCGAGCGCGAGATCGCGGAACTGGCGCCGCGCCGCGTGCAGGTGGTTGGTGACCTGGCTCACGGCGAGGCCCTGCTCCGCGGCCACGCTGGCGTAGCTGGTGTCGGACGCCGGCGCCAGATCGTGGCGCTCGAACACGCGGAACACGACGTCGCGGCCGGCCTCGGCGCACACCGCCTGCAGCGACGCGACCGTCCGCGCGAACAGGAACCGCACCGTCTCGTCGTGGAAGAAGCGGTCGGGATCGGCGATGGCCGTGGCCATCTCGTCCAGCTCACGCTCGGCGCCGGGAAAGTCGAGCGACAGCAGCGCCACGCCGCCGCCTCGCTTTTCCGCCGCCGCGGCCTTGCGCAGGTTCTGGACGAAGCGATCCAGGCAGACGCGGAGGAAGGTCCGGAACTTCGACTGCGCCGCGTCGTAGCGCTCGACGTACTGCTTCTCGAACGCCGTGGCGAAGAAGGCCTGGACCGCGTCCTCGGCCTCCTCCGCCGTCAGCCGCCACTGCAGGCGCAGGTAGTGATAGCTCGGTTTCCAGTAGCCGGCCGCCAGGTCGCCGAAGGCATCACGCCGGATGCCGTCGTCGGCGCTGCGCACCCGCTCGAGGACCGATCGCCGCGTCGCCGGGAACCGCATGGCGCGCCAGGGTACGTCACCGGACCGATCGGCGAGGGATCAGACCACCTCGACGAGCAGCTCGGTGCCGGGCCGCTGCATCACCTCGCGGACGCGCCGCAGGACCTTGCTGGCGGCGTTCCGCTCCTCGTCCGACAGCGGCGCGGCGAGCAGCCGCAGCAGCTCCGGCTCGAGGCGGGTGCAGCGCCCCAAATCGAGCCGTGTCTGGTCGTTCTTGTCGACGTTCCGCAGGCTCGTCAGGCTGGCGAGCCAGTCGAAGAGCGTCTCCGGGAGCCACAGGCACGGCGGCCGCCGCTCGGGCGGGCCCCAGCTCACGAACTCGCCGAGCCGCAGCGTCACGAACGCCACCGGCTTCTCGTGCTCGTGCGGGCTGCCAGGCCCACGGAACGAATCGTCGTCGCCTTCCATCTGCGGACAGCATACACGGCGCGGATCCCCGATGCCCGCGCCGCGTCCTGGCGTGTCTCATGCAGCCGCAGGGTCAAATTGCATGATGCCGAAGGCGTTGCCTTCGGGATCGGCGAAGTAGGCGGTCCAGCCGACGCTGGGCACCGCCATCTTCGGCACGACGAGCGTGCCGCCAGCGGCGACGATCGTCGTCGTCGAGCCGTCGACCGACGGGACGGCGACGACGTTGTTCGGCCCCTGGTCCGGCGCGGCCCGTCGCATCAACCCGCCGTCGATGCCTGGGCCCTCGCCGGTCTTGACCATCCAGTACTCCATCGGCCCGTCCCACTGCTTGGTTTCGGCCGGCCTCTCTCACGGCCGGCCGAGGCCGCCCTCTGTGGCGTGCGGTCTGCTATTCGCGGCGCTGGGCGCGCCGCGGCGCCCGCACGCGTGCGGCGTCGAACGTCCAGCCGAACGCCTTGCCGTAGAACGCGATGGCCCGGGCCGGGTCGTCGGCCGGAATCTCGAAATGTACGATGCGCATCCCTCACCTCCGAACGCCCTGTTACAAACGGGGACGGGTGTCCTTTGGCGAGGGATGAGCGTGTCGACCGGAACTCTCAGCCGGGCGGGCCTGACGTTGGTGGCCTGTTCCGACGCCGCACCACGGAGGCGATGTAGAGGACCAGGGCCGCCGCTCCCGCCGCGGTCAGCCGGTGATCACCGGTTGCTGAACTGGCGATGAAGCACGCCACGGCGATCGCCCACAGCAAGAACGTCAAGCCGCGCGGCATGTCCTAGCGTTCGACGTCCAGCGGCAGCGTGAACGCCGGCTGGCCCGCGCTGGTGCCAACCAGCAGCTCGAAGCGACCGGGCTCGACGACGCGCTTCATGTTGGCGTCGATCAGCGACAGCGCCTGCGGACCGACCGTGAAGGTCACTGTCTTCTTGGCGCCGGGCTCGAGCGAGACCCGCTGGAAGCCGCGCAGCTCCTTCACCGGGCGCGTCACCGAGCTCACCAGGTCGCGGACGTACAGCTGGACGACTTCGTCGCCGGCCTTGGTGCCAGTATTCGAGACCTCGACGGTCACCGTCGCCTGGCCGTTCGGCTTGATCTTCGCGGGCTCGACCTTCGCCGCGGCAAGCGTGAACGTCGTGTAGCTGAGACCGTGGCCGAACACGAACAGCGGGTCGCGCGGCGAGTCGTTGAAGTTGCGGAACGAGGTCGGCTTGCGGTTGTAGTAGACCGGCAGCTGGCCGACGCTGCGCGGCAACGTGACCGGCAGTTTGCCGCTCGGGTTGACGTCACCGAACAGGATCTCGCCGATGGCGGTGCCGCCTTCTTCGCCGACGTACCAGGCATCGAGGATGGCCGGCACCTTTTCGGCGAGCTGCGGGATGGCGAGCGGACGTCCGTGGACGAGCACCGCGACCGTCGGCTTGCCGAGCGCGGCGACGGCGTCGACCAGCTCCTGCTGCTGGCCGCTGAGCGTGATGTCGGACGAGTCGCCGAGGTGCGAGTCGGCCCACGCCTCGCGCGACGTCGATTCGTTGGTGCCGAGGACGAGGACGATCGCGTCGGCCGATTTCGCGATCGGCAGCGCCTCCTTGATCCGCGCGCGGTTCTTCACCGGATCGGCGGGCTCGACCTTGTCGTTCCACCAGTTCGGCTCGCTCTCGGTGATCCGCACGCCTTCGGCGTAGACGATCTTCACACCGGCTCCGGCCTTGGCGGTGATGCCGGAGATGACGTCGACGCTGGCCGGCGGCTGCACGCTCGAATAGCCGCCGACGTGCACGCCCTTGGCGTTCGGGCCGATCACCGCGAGCGTCTTGATCGTGGCGCGATTGAGCGGCAGCACGTTGCCCGTGTTCTGCAGCAGCACGATCGCCTGGCGCGCGGCGTCGAGCGCGAGGGCGCGGTGCTCCGGCGCCTTGACCACGCTCTCGGCCTCGTCGGCGTTGACGTAGGGATTTTCGAACAGACCGGCCAGGAACTTGCTCTCCAGAACGCGCGCGACCGCGGCATCCACGGTGGCGATCGCCACTGTGCCGCTCTTCACGGCGTCGACGAGCGATCCATACGTCTCGGGATCGGGCGTCTCGAAATCGTTGCCGGCATCGAGCGCCTGGATCGCGGCCTGCGGCCGGTCGGTCGCGACCTTGTGGCGACTGACGAGCTGCGATATGGCGTTGTAGTCGGACACGATGACGCCGCGGAAGCCCCACTCGCCGCGCAGCACGTCGTGCAGCAGCCAGTGGTTCACGTGCGACGGTACGCCGTCGATCTCGTTGTAGCTCGGCATGATCGCGTAGGCGCCGGCCTCCTTGATCGCGCGCTCGAACGGCCACAGGAACTCGGACCGGAGCTGGCGCTCGCCGACCAGCGTCGGCGCCGTGTTGATGCCGGCCTCGTGCGAGCCGTGGCCGGCGAAGTGCTTGAGCGTGGCGAAGACCTTGCCGGGCCCAAGCGGCAGGCTGCGGCCCTGGTAGCCGCGCACGGCGGCGATCCCGAACTCGCTGACCAGGAACGGATCCTCGCCATAGGTCTCCTCGATGCGGCCCCAGCGCGGGTCGCGCGCCAGGTCGATCACGGGCGAGAGCACGATCTGGCAGCCACGGGCGCGCGCCTCCTTGGCGGCGACGGCCATCGCCCGCTCGACGAGCGCCGGGTTCCACGTCGCGCCGAGCGCGAGCGGCACCGGGAAGTGCGTCGCCTGCGGCGCCACGAAGCCGTGCAGGGCCTCCTCGTGGAACATCACCGGGATGCCGAGCCGCGTGTTCTCGATCATCCACTTCTGGATCGCGTTGGTGAACTCGGCGTGCTTGCGCGGGCTGCGCACGTGCGGGCCGGCAGCGGTCCCGCCAATCTCGCTGGGGCGCGCCAGCTGGCCGAGGCCCTGGCCGAGGAGTGCGGGCGCGCCGGCCGGCACGAAGGTGCCCTCGGCGTCCTGCAGCGGCTTGAGCGTGGTCCAGCGCGTAATGAGCTGGGCAACCTTCTCCTCGATCGTCATGCGCCCGACCAGGTCGGCGACGCGCTCGGAGACCGGGCGGGAGGTGTCCTTGTAGAGCGGCGTCGATTGTTGCGCCGAAAGCATCACCACCGACGCCGCCGCAAGGGTCAGGGTCGCGGTGAGGCCGGCGATCAGCCTGGTCGAACGGGGGGCGGGCATGGCGATCCGAGCTCCTTGGCAGTCAGGAATAAGTCGCGGTCAGCAACAAACGGCGGGCCACAACCTACCACAGCCGAGCTCGGAGCGTGCTCGGAGCGTGCTCCGAGCAACTTGCAGAATCTGCGCGCTAGGCGGGAGTCAGAATCTGCAACGAGACGGACTGGATGAAATCCTTGGCCTTCACGCGGTAGGCGGCCATGTGGGGGGCAGCCGAATGGGCCTTCAGGGCGGCGACGTCGCGCCACTTCTCGACGACCACGACGACGTCCGGCCGGACCGGAGGCTGGACCGCGATGTCGGTCTGGCAATCGACGCCGGCGCCGTACTCGAGGCAGCCGTCCTCAGCGCGGACGGCGGGCACGTTGGCGTTGAACACCTCGAGGAACCTGGCGCGCGTTCCCGGCGCCAGGTTCACGGTCGCGAGCACGTGAATCATGCGCGGCAGTATACGGCGGCAGCGGCGATCTGCCAGGATGCGCCATGCGTGCGTCCACTGCCCTCGCCGCCCTGACCCTGGCCGGTTTCGCTCTCGCCGGAATCACGCCGGCGGAGGCCGATCCGTTGGTCCACACCTATTCGATCGTCGCCCGCGATCCGGCGACCGGAGAGATGGGCGTCGCCGTGCAGTCGCATTGGTTCTCGGTCGGCTCGATCGTAACGTGGGCGGAAGCCGGCGTCGGCGTCGTCGCCACGCAGTCGCTGGTCGAGCCCGCCTATGGACCCAAGGGGCTCGAGCTGATGCGCCAGGGCGTGCCGGCACCGCAGGCGCTCGAGCGCCTCGTCGCCGCGGACCCCGGGCGAAATGGCCGCCAGGTGGCGATGATCGACACGACCGGCGCCGTGCAGGCCTACACCGGCCCGGGCGCGATCGCCGCCGCCGGCCATCACGTCGGCGCGCAGTATTCCGTCCAGGCCAACATGATGGGCAAGCCGAGCGTCTGGCCGGCGATGGCCAAGGCGTTCGAGGCAGCCACCGGCTCGCTCGCCGATCGCCTGGTCGCGGCGCTCGAAGCGGCCGAGCGCGAGGGCGGTGACGTCCGCGGCAGGCAGTCGGCGGCGCTGGTCATCGTCAAGGCCAAGGGCAGCGGAAAGCCGTGGGTCGGCGCCGATCGGACCTACGATCTGCGCGTCGACGATCATCCGCAGCCGGTTGCCGAACTGAAGCGGCTGGTCCGCCTGCAGAAGGCCTACACGCACGCCAATCGCGGCGACGAGCTGATGACGGAAAAGAAGGTGGAGGAGGCGCTGAAGGAATACGCGGCCTCGGCGCAGATCGCGCCGGAGATCGTCGAGCTGCCCTTCTGGCAGGCGGTGACGCTGGCGTCGATCGGGAAGGAAGCGGAAGCCGCCCCGATCTTCACGGCCGTCTTCGCCAAGGAACCGATCTGGGCAGAGTTGCTCGAGCGCCTGCCCGCCGCCGGCCTGTTTCCCGACGACAAGGCGCTGATCGCACGAATCAAGAAGCTGAAGCCTTGACGTCGCGGCCCGAGCTGACGGAGCCATCGTCCGAGACGACGAAGACATCTCGGTCCGTGGCGACCAGCAGGACCGCGTCGCCGACCGTGAGGTGCAGGCGATCGAAGGCGTCCGGCGACAGCTCGACGCGCGCCGCGTCGCCCCACGCCGTCTTGAGATCGACGCGGACAATCGGGCCGGCGCGGTTGACGTGGGCGATCGTCGCCGGGAACCCCGGCGCGCCGCTCGACGCCGGCTCGATCGCGACCGCGTGCGGGCGCACGTAGAGCTTGCCGCTGCCCTGCGCCGGCGCGCGTCCGGCCGGCACGTCGATCGTGACGCCGCCGACGACGACCCGGCCGTCCTCGATGCGGCAGTGCCAGACGTTGACGTCGCCGAGGAAGTCGAGCACGAACGGCGACGCCGGCTTGGTGTAGACGTCCTCCGGACTGCCGACCTGCTCGATCTTGCCGGTGTTCATGATCACGACGCGATCGGCGAGCTCGAGCGCCTCGTCCTGATCGTGGGTCACGAACAGGCTGGTGACGTGCAGCTCGTCGTGCAGCCGGCGCAGCCAGCGCCGCAGCTCCTTGCGCACCTTGGCGTCGAGTGCCCCGAACGGCTCGTCGAGAAGCAGTACGCGCGGCTCGACCGCGAGCGCCCGGGCCAGCGCCACGCGCTGCCGCTGGCCGCCCGAGAGCTGCGAGGGATAGCGCTGGGCCAGCGAATCGAGCTGCACCAGCGTCAACAGCCGCTGCACCGAGGCGCGGATGTCCTTCTCGGACGGCCGATCGCGCCGCGGCCGCACCCGCAGGCCGAAGGCGATGTTCTCGAACACGGTCAGGTGCCGGAACAGCGCGTAGTGCTGGAACACGAAGCCGACCCGCCGCTCGCGCACGGTGTTCTCGGTCGCGTCCTCACCATCGAAGTGGATCGTCCCCGAATCGGCCGGCTCGAGGCCGGCGATGATGCGCAGGAGGGTGGTCTTGCCCGAGCCCGACGGCCCCAGCAGCGCGACCAGCTCGCCGGACTCGACCTTGAGGTCGACATGGTCGACCGCGGCGAAGACGCCGAAGCGCCGGCTGACGTTGCGAACTTCGATGGACATGTGCGCTCGAATCGGACTGGCGGCTCAGGATTCGCGGAGCCGCCACGCCACCAGGCTCTTCAACACGAGCGTGACGACGGCCAGCAGCGTGAGGACGGAAGCCACCGCGAAGGCCGCCGCGAACTCGTATTCGTTGTACAGGATCTCGACGTGCAGCGGGATCGTGTTGGTCTGGCCGCGGATGTGGCCGGAGACCACCGACACCGCGCCGAACTCGCCGATCGCCCGCGCGTTCAGCAGGATCACGCCGTAGAGGAGGCCCCAGCGGATCTTCGGCAGCGTGACCCGCCAGAACATCGACCAGGTGCTCGCGCCGAGCGACAGCGCCGCCTCCTCTTCGTCGGCGCCCTGCGCCTCCATCAGCGGGATCAGCTCGCGCGCGACGAACGGCACCGTGACGAACAGCGTCGCCAGGACCAGCCCCGGCAAGGCGAAGATCACCTTGATGTCGTGCTCGAGGAGCCACGGCCCGAAGTGGCCCTGCGCGCCGAAGAGCAGCACGAAGACCAGGCCCGACACGACGGGCGACACGGCGAAAGGCAGGTCGATGAAGGTGACCAGGGCGCGCTTGCCCGGGAACTCGAAGCGCGCAATGGCCCACGCCGCGGCCACGCCGAAGGCGGTGTTCATCGGTACCGCGATGATCGCAATGGTCATCGTGAGCAGGACGGCGGCGCGGGTGTCGGGCGTCGCCAATGACGCGGCATAGGCCTGCCAGCCCTTCTCGAACGCCTGCGAGAAGACGGCCGCCAGCGGAATGACGAGGAACAGGCCCAGGAAGATCAGCGCCGCCCCCGTCAGGACGATGCGCACCCATCGCGGATCGGCGACGGCAGGCCGCATGCTCACGCCGTCGCCTGTAGCGGCGCGGTGCTGCGCCGCCGCGCCCAGGCCTGGAGGCCGTTGATCGCCAGCAGCAGCGCGAACGACGTCACCAGCATCACGCTGGCGATCGCCGTCGCGCCGGCATAGTCATACTGTTCGAGCTTGGTCATGATGAGCAACGTGACGATCTCGGTCTTGAACGGCAGGTTGCCCGAGATGAACACCACCGAGCCGTACTCGCCGAGGGCGCGCGCGAAGGCCAGCGCGAAGCCGGTGACGAGGGCCGGCAGCACGCCAGGCAGCGTGATGCGGACGAACGTCTGGAAGCGGCTGGCGCCGAGGCTCGCCGCCGCCTCTTCGACCTCGAGCTCGAGATCCTGCAGCACCGGCTGCACCGTCCGCACCACGAACGGCAGGCCGATGAAGGTCAGCGCCAGCGTCACGCCCAGCGGCGTGAACACCACCGGGATGCCGAGCGGCACCAGATACTGCCCGAGCCAGCCGTTGCCGGCGTAGACCGCGGTCAAGGCCAGGCCGGCGACTGCCGTCGGCATCGCGAATGGGAGGTCGACCATGGCGTCGACGACGCGGCGCCCGGGGAACGGATAGCGGACCAGCACCCACGCCACGAGCAGACCGAAGACCGCGTTGATGCTGGCGGCGGCGAGCGAGGCGCCGAACGTCAGCCGGTAGGCCGCCAGGGCGCGGGTGTTCGACACGGCCTCGAGAAAGTCGGCGCCGGTCATGTGCGAGGCGCGCAGGAACACGCCCGCGAGCGGAATCAGGACCAGCAGGCACAGGTAGGTCACGGTGACGCCGAGGGCCGGGCCGAAGCCCGGCAACACCCGCCGCGTCACGCCGGCCTTCCCCGAACCTGGCGCTGGCACCGCTGCACTCACCGGCCCTCCTGGTTTTCCTTCACGATCTGATCGAAGACCCCATTGTCGTTGAAGTGCTTGGTTTGGGCCGCCTTCCATCCGCCGAACGCGTTGATGTCGACCAGATCCAGCTTCGGGAAGACGGCGGCGTACTTGGCCAGCTCCGCGGCCAGCCGCGGACGATAGTAGTGCTTCGCCGCAATCGCCTGCGCTTCCGGCGTGTAGAGGAACTCCAGGTAGGCCTGGGCCACGGTGCGCGTTCCGCGGCGGTCGACGACCTTGTCGACGATCGCGACCGGCGGCTCGGCGAGGATGCTGAGCGACGGCACCACGATCTCGAACTGGTCCTTGCCCAGCTTCTCCTTGGCCAGCAGCGCTTCGTTCTCCCACGAGATCAAGACGTCGCCGATGCCGCGCTGCACGAAGGTGGTGGTCGAGCCGCGCGCACCGGTGTCGAGCACCGGCACGTTCTTGTAGAGTCGCTTGACGAAGTCGCGCGTCTTGGCTTCGTCGGCGCCATTGTGCTTCAGCGCGTACGCCCACGCCGCGAGGTAGTTCCAGCGGGCGCCGCCGGAGGTCTTCGGGTTGGGGGTGATCACCGACAGGCCGGGGCGGGCGAGGTCGCTCCAGTCCCGGATCTTCTTGGGGTTGCCCTTCCGCACCAGGAACACGATCGTCGACGTATAGGGCGTGCTCGCCTGCGGCAGCCGCGTCGCCCAGTTCGCGGGAATGAGCTTGCCCGGCTGCACCAGCGCGTCGATGTCGTAGGCCAGCGCCAGCGTGACGACGTCGGCCTCGAGGCCGTCGACGACGGCACGGGCCTGCCGTCCGGAGCCGCCGTGCGACTGGTCGATGGTCACGTCCTGCCCCGCCTTGGCCTTCCAGTACTTGGCGAAGGCGGCGTTGATCGCCTGATACAGCTCGCGCGTCGGATCGTAGGAGACGTTCAGGAGCGTGACCGGCTTGGGCTGCGCGGTGGTGCCGCGGGGGGCGACGACGGTCGCCGCCGCAGCGAGGAGAGCGATGAGAATCGAGCGACGCATGTTCGATGACCTTTCGTGAAAGGCCCGCCGAGGCGAGCTAATAGGCGATCTGGAAGCGGGTGAAGACGCCGTGCTCGCGGGCGCGATCGGCCCCGGCGGGCGCGCCGCCGTCGAACGTCGTCAGCTCGTAGTCGGCGCTGATCTTCACGGCGCGGTTCAGATACCAGTTGATGCCGACGCCGCCGGCCGTGGCCTTGCGGGCCGCGTTGTCGATGTTGGCGAAGATCGGAAACGCGTCGTCGTCGATGGACAGGGCGTTGGCGCGGGCCACGATCTCGAAGGCGCCGAAACCGCCCTTGGCCGTGTCGAACGCCTTGCGCGGGCTGACGACGCGGCCGGTCGCGGTCTCGCCGGTGAGGACCCACGAGCCGGTCACCTGCCACGCTCGATTGGTCAACCGCTCGGCAACCGCGGCCCGCCGCACCTCATGGCTCGCGGACGCGTATTCCGCCTGGAGGCCGAGCGGGCCCACGTAGTACTGCCCGTGCGTGGTGACCCGGGTGCGGTCGCCGTCGGCAATCGTCGTGCCCGCCGCCGTGCCGTCGCCGCGGAAGCGGAACCACACGAGCTGCCCTCCGCTGCGGATCTGCGCCAGCGCCGGCGCCGCCGCGGTGCCGACCTCCTTGCCTCGGGTCCCGCCGATGCCGACGCTCAACGACTGCAGGCGTTCGTGCTTCGTCGCCTTGAACGGCGAGACCACGAGCCGGCCTTCGAGATCCTTGCTGTCGGTCGTGTCGGTGTCGGTGCTGCCGCCATCGATGACGCCGTCGAAGACGCCCGCCTGGTAGGCCAGCCACGGCGTGAGGTCGCCGTAGGCCAGGACGCCGACGTCCCGGTTGGGCAGCAGCGCCGTCGGCAGCGCCCGCTCGATGAACAGGATGTCGGTCGCCGAGGCGAGCCGTTCCTGCCCCACCGGCCCCTTCTGCTTGCCGACCCGGAGGTTGAACGGCTTCGAGAAGCGCGCGTCGAGATACGCGTCCTGAATCACCGCAGTACCATTGCCGAAGTCCGCCATGATCCGGAAGTCGAAGATCTTGAAGGTCGTGGCCTCGAAGATCGGGCGGGCCCGGCGCAGCAGGAACGTGTCGGTGCCGCGCGCCTCGTCGTCCTCCGCGTAGTAGCGGCTGTCGACGTGCAGATAGCCGCGGAAGCGGACGCGGAAGGCGCCGTCGGCCGATCGCAGCTCGAAGCCGCCTGCGCCCGCGGCCGGCACCGGCGCCGCCGCGGCGGCCGCCGCGGCAGCTTCTTTCTCGATCTCGATCTGCCGCGCCAGGATCTTGATCTGCTGATCGAGCGCCTCGATGCGCGCCTCGGCGGTCTGCGGCGTGCCGGGCGCCTCGGCGGGCGCGGTTTCGGGCGTCGCCGGCGGCGTCGCGGGCGCCGGACTGGCGGGCGTCGGCGCCTGGGCTGCGGCCGGCGGCGCAGCCCAGGCCAGGAAGACCGCGAGCGCGACGGAGGCGGTGGGAACGAACGGGCGACGGAACATGGATCTCGACTCCTCGGTGGACACACGTCCACCGCGATGGCAGTCTCACATCGCCGTCGACCACCCAGATCGGTGACGACCGGGGCCGACGGCGACTACAGGCGTAAGGCGGCTGCGCGAGGACAGGGCCCCGCACCGCGCTCACGCGAACTCGATGGCTTGGAAACGAATGGCCCGTGCCGGCGGCGGATGCCGCGACAACGAGCTACTTACAGGTGCAACAACAACACGCGCAGACCGGGCGGCCTGCGGCCCGCCGACGCCCCTGAGGGGCGATGGCGCGCCAGGGCGTGATGCCCCCGACGGAGTGGACGGGGGCCGTGGGCGGTAAGTAGGCGTAGAGAGAACGCGCTCCGCTCATGACCCGGTCAGGGTAGCACGACTCCGGAGTGGTGGGAAGACGACCCCGGAGTCGGTTCGTGAGGACTCCGGAGTGGTGGAAGACGACTCCGGAGTCGATTTGTGAAGACTCCGGAGTCGCTTGCCGCGGGGACCGCGTTCTTACTCGTTGTTGTTCGACGTGCCGGCACCGCCGCTGATCACCGGCAGCTCGAAGCCCTTCCGATATGTCCGCGTCAGGAGCGCGCTCGCTTCCTTGTCGCCGACGATCGTCTCGTTCTTGGGATCGAACGTGAGCGCCCGGCCCACGCGGTAGGAGATGTTGGCCAGGTGCGGCAGCGCCGAGGACAGATGCCCCTCGAGTACGTTGCACGTCAGCAGCTTGGCATCGTCCGCCCGGATGGCGTCGACGAAGTTCTGGTAGTGCGGGTACTCGATCGACGTCAGCACGCGCGGGTCGCTGCCGGTCGATCCGGCCGTCGCCGCGTCGGAGCCCGGCCCCTTCTCCATCTTGCGGCCGAGGAACGACTGCCACTGGCGGCCGTCGGCATCGATCCAGAGGTAGCCCTCCGAGCCGTAGAAGATGTTGCCGATCTCGACTGGCCCTTCGGCGTTGGTCGCCTGGCCGCGGGTCGCGAATTCCATGATGACGCCGTCCGCGTACTCGTAGGTCGTGGTCTGCAGGTCCGGCGTCTCCTGCGAGGCCGGCGGACCGAAGTAGCCGCCGACCGACTTGATCTTGGTCGGGTGCTCCTGCTTGCCGAGACCCCAGCGGGCGATGTCGAACTGGTGCGGGCCCTGGTTGCCGGTGTCGCCGTTGCCGAAGTCCCAGTGCCAGTGCCAGTTGTAGTGGAACCGGTTGCGGTTGAACGGCTTCAGCGGCGCCGGGCCGAGCCACAGGTCGTAGTCGACCTTGGCCAGGTAGGCCGCGTCGTAGATCGGCTCGTAGTTGTTGGTCGCGTCGTTCAGGCGGTACTTCTCGCCTGCCGCCATCGGGCCGTCCGGGTACTTGCCGATGCCCGGGCGCGGCTTGAAGCAGAGGCCGCGGGCCATATAGACCTTGCCGATGCCGCCGCCCTTGATGAACTCGATGGCCTTGATCACCGCCGGCCGGCTGCGGTTCATCGTGCCGACCTGGACGATCTTCTTGTAGCGCGCCGTCGCCTGGACCATGCGGCGGCCTTCGAGAACCGTGTGGCTCGCCGGCTTTTCGACGTAGACGTGCTTGCCCGCCTGCAAGCCCCAGATCGTGGCGAGGGCGTGCCAATGGTTGGGCGTCGCGATGATGACCGCGTCGACGTCCTTGTCGCCGAAGACCTTGCGGAGGTCCTGCTCGTAGCCCGGCTTGTAGCTGGCCACCTCGGCGAGTGTCTTGTCCTCGAGCCGCATGCGGCCGACGGTCTCGTCGACGTCGCAGAGCGTCTTGACCTCGACGTTGGCCAGCTTGGCGAAGCCGCGCTTGACCGCATTGCCCTGCCCGCGGACGCCTATGCTGGCGACCACGACGCGGTCGTTGGCGCCGATGATCCGCGGGTTGATGTGCGGCGCCGCACTGACTTCGTTGGGTGTCAGCAGGTTCGCCCCTGCCGTGAGACCTGCGACCGCGCCCAGCGTTGCCGTGAACTCGCGCCGCGAGATCTCGCGACCGTTGTCCTTGCCTGCCACCACACACCTCCTGCGGGCGCGCGAAGGCCGCCGTCAGGCGGGGAGGCACACCCGGAAACTAGCGAAGAATGTGTGGAGTATACCGCGCGCAGCCAGCGGTCCGGCGCCGCCGCGCGCCTAGCGCGGCGATTAGCCGCCGGAACGCCCGGGAGGCTGCCGCGGCGGCCGTGAGAGGCCGCCGCCAACAATCACTGCCGGCGGCGTTCCGCTTCGATGGCCCAGGCTGGGGATTCGTAGTGGGCCGCTACAATCAGGCCTTCCGTGATTTTGATCCCGAGATTCTCGCCCTTGGTCTGCCACTTGGCGCCGATGGTGGCCTTGCCGGTGCGCAGTGCCGTCATCTCGAAGCCGATGTGCTGGCCGTTGGCGAAGGGGTAGGCGTAGCGTTCGACCTCCAGCGCCGGCGCGCCGTACTCGCCGCCGAGGACCTTCCGCATCTCGCGGTAGACGTCCATCGTGACGCCTTCCTCGGTCGGCAGCGACACGAGCACCTTGCTCAGGCCGTGATCGCCGAAGAGCGCGATGACGATCGCCGGACGGTCGTTGAGCTGGCCGAGGAACACCAGGTCGCCGGTCTCCGCCTCCTGCTCGAACTCGAAGCCGTGCGCCGCCAGGGCCGCGCGCGTCTCGGCGATCGAGCCGCCCCAACGTGTGCCGGCGAACTGGAAGCTCTGCGGCGACGCGTCCGCCACGCTGTCCGGCGGGGTCGGCAGGGCCAGCGAGAACATCGCAGCCGGCATGGACGAACCGACGACCTGGGCGGTCAGGGTGGCAAAGGCGAGCGTAAGGACCGTGTGCACGAACCGACAATCGGCACAGGTCTGGCCGAAGGCCAACCCAGCCTTGTGTTTCAGCGGCTTGCCCGGCTTTGCCGACGCGATTCCGTGCAATGCCGAGCCGCGGTGTTCCGCCGTGCGTCAATCGGGATCGATCTCGACGGTCTGCCCCGTCGCCGCCGATCGTCCGATGGCGTCCATCACGATCTGGACCTCGAGCCCGGCGCGGAAGCTGGGGCCGACCGGCGCCCCGTCGAGAATCGACTGGAGGAAGCGCCACGTCTGGTCGTAGCGGAACGCCTGCAGGGGATCGCCGGCGCGCGGATCGCGCGGTGAGCCCGGTTCGATGAGAAAGCTCTCCGGCACCGCGACACGCTCGAACCGGCCGCCTTTGCGCCCGAGCTGAACGCCATGCGGATCGCCAAGGCGGTAGCTGGCGCTGGCGCCGGTGCCGTTGATCTCGCAGAGGTCGTGCCCGGTGGCGCCGTCGCCGCGGCCGGTCGCGACCTTGGTGCTCTCCAGACACGCCGTCGCGCCCTGGCGGAAGGTGCCGATGCAGGCCACCCAGTCGTCGACGTCGGCCGGATGCGAGGCGCCCTCGGCGTCGACGCGCGTGTCGTAGACGCGGCGCATCAGCGCGCTGATCCGCGCGAACGGCCCGATCAGCAGATGGCCGTAGTCGAGCCGGTGCGACAGCATGTCGCCGAGCTCGCCGGTGCCGGCCTCGGACGCCAGCTGTCGCCAGGCGAGGTCGCGGCGACCCCAGTCCTGGAAGCGCTGTGCACGGAAGTGCACGGGATCGCCCAGCGCGCCGGACGTGACCAGGTGCCGCAGATACCGCATCGCCGGCACGAAGCGATACGTGAACGCCGTCATGTGGACGATGCCGGCGGCCTGCGCCGCTTCGTACATCGCGCGGGCTTCGGCCACGGTCATCGCCAGCGGCTTCTCGCACAGCACGTGCTTGCCGGTGGCGATCGCCGCGAGCGCGATGTCGTGATGGACGCGGTTGGGCGTCGCGATGATCACGGCGTCGATGCCGTCGCCGCGCGCGATCTCGAACGGATCGATCGTGGTGCGGGAGACCCCGGTGGCTTGCGCCGCGCGCTCGAGCGCCACCGGGTTGACGTCGCACAGGGCGACGATGTGTGCGTCAGGGCAAAGCGCGACGCCAGGAACGTGGTTGGCGAGCGCAATGCCGCCAGTGCCGATCAGCGCGACTCGAATCATCGCGCACTACTCTATCCATCCGCGCTAGCGCTGCAAGCGAAACTGTACGGTCACCGTCACGATCACCGGGACCGCGACGCCGTTGAGGCGCGTCGGCGCGTAGCGCCACTGCCGCACCGCGTCGAGCGCGGCGCGATCGAGCAGCGCCACCGAGCGCAATATGCGCGCGTCACGCACGCTGCCGTCCACGGCAATGACCGCTTCGACGACGACGACACCCTCGATGTTGGCGCGCAGCGCGAGCTGCGGATAGACCGGCGATACATCGTGGAGCTTGCGCGGCATGTCCACTGCGCTCAGGCGCACCGCTTTCTGCGGCACGGGCGGTGGCGGAGGCGGCGGCGGCGGTGTGGCGATCGCGACGCTCTTGGCGACACCGTCGGGCACACCATGACCGGTCGGTTCGACGACACTCATCGGGTAGTCGGTGATCGGCGGGCGCGGGATCTCCCGCGCGATCTTGTCAGGAGGCGCGACTGGTGCGTCATCGCTCACCTGCGGTGCCTTCGTGACAGGTGTGCGCGTGCCGAGGGGCGGCGGAGGCGGGGGTGGCGGTGGCGCGTCACGCACGAACACATCGACGACGTCGAGCGGGATGGGCAACGTGTCCGTCGCGAGCAGCGGGACGACAATGACCGCGGTGAGGATGAGGGCGTGGGCGGCGATCGAGACGGCGAGGGTGCCCCCGGTGGCGCGGCTGGCGCGAGGGCGGCGATCGGTGACGTCGTGGAACAGTTCGTGGGACATGGCAGCCTCCGTGGCGGTAGCGAGGCGCACGGCGCGCGCCTTGCGGGCACGGCCGGTCGCCAGGGTGGAACGTCACGAAGGCCTTCGTGCAGCGTTAGACAGCGCGTTTCCGCGAAGGTTCCCGCGCGGCGCGCGTGGGAGCGCGGCGAAAGACCAGCGATGATATACTCGGGGGTTCGCGCCACCCGGCGCGCGCCGCCGTGCAGGTCATCGCGCGGCTGCAGGGTCCGGTCGATCCGGCCGGGCGCAGATGGTGGGTGTAGCTCAGGGGTAGAGCGCTGGACTGTGGCTCCGGAGGCCGCGGGTTCGAAACCCGTCACCCACCCCACTTATTGGCGACGCGCGCCCTCAGCGCGCGTCGCGGCAGCCTTTGAGCGCGCAGCGCTGTTCACCCGAGGCGTTCAGCCTCGGGTGGCGCCGCGCGCGGGCTGCTCGTTGTACCGTTGCTCGCGATGACGCCTGACACGCGGTGGCGGCTGGATGGCGCCCGTGCTGTCGTCACCGGCGGCACGGGGGGCATCGGGCTGGCGGTGGTGCTGGAGCTCCTCGAGCTCGGCGCCTCGGTCGTGACCGTAGGTCGCGATCTCGACGACCTCGATCCTCGGCTCGAGGCCGCGCGCGACGCCGGGCGGCTGCACCTGACCGCCGCAGATCTCGCCACCGCGGACGGACGCGCCGCGCTGATCGCGCTGATCCCCGCGGCGTGGGACGCGCTCGAGATCCTGGTCAACAACGTCGGCACCAACGTCCGCACGCCCTCGCTCACCACGAGCGACGACGACTACCGCCGCATCCTCGACACCAACCTGACGACGGCCTGGGATCTGTCGCGCGCGCTGCACCCGCGGCTGGCGGCATCGGGCCGCGGCGCGATCGTCAACGTCGGCTCGGTCGCCGGCCAGGTCTCCGTGGGCACCGGCGCGGTCTACGCGATGACCAAGGCCGCGATCGAGCACCTCACCCGCTATCTCGCCGTCGAGTGGGCGCGCGACGGCATCCGCGTCAACGCGGTCGCGCCGTGGTACATCCGCACGCCGCTCGTCGAGCCGATCCTCGGCGATCCGGCCACGCTCGAGCGCGTGCTCGCGGTCACGCCGATGCGACGGGTCGGCGAGCCGCACGAAGCGGCGGCGGTGATCGTGTTCTTGTGCCTGCCGGCGGCGTCCTACGTCACCGGGCAAGTCGTCGCCGCCGACGGCGGCTTTCTCGCCTACGGCTTCAGCCCGCGGCCTTAGCTTGGGGCCGGGCCGGGGCTAGCGCTGTGCGCCGCCACGGACAGGGTTCGCCTCGCTAGTGTCCGCGCGCCACACTGGCGTCGCCGTCCAGGTTCAGCGCACGCACCAACCGCTGCCCCCGTGGATGGGCGCGCAGCTTGTCGAAGGCCGGCTCACTCTTCAGCGCGAGCAGGTAGGGACTCCGCTCCTTGAACAGGCTCTCGAGCAGAGTCAATGCGAGTTCGTCC
>JANOIR010000268.1:0-5533 GCA_031407765.1 Vicinamibacteraceae bacterium | reverse complement strand
ATCCCTTCGTCTCGTGCAGCTCGGCATGCTGGCACGCAATCCCCGCCTCCATCCCTTCTACTGGGCGAACTTCATCCAGTCCGGCGACTGGGCGGCCCTCGACGGCACGCGGCGCTGACGGCCGCCGCCGGCGCGACCGGGTCGTTTCGACGCGCCAGCCTCGCGGAGCGGCCCGCGGGCGTCGATGAAGTGTTTGTCGCGAATCGTCTCATCAGAACGAGACCCTCGCCGTGTTCGGGACAAGCGAACGCGGCGTTCGTCGCCGCAACGACTGGAAGTCCTCCGGTCTTTGTGCCCCGGCCGAGCCGCCCCACCAGTCCCGCGATCCGGGCCGAGCACAAGGAGACCAACGATGTCTGAGACACACGCAAAGGACGAGAGCCGGAAGACCAGCGACCCTGCGCCGGCGGCGAAGCCGCCAGACGGGGGCGTCGAGTTGACTGACGAGCAGCTCGACAAAGTGGCGGGCGGGTTAGCCAGTGATGTCCGCAAGAGGCTGGACGACACGAGCGTGAGGGCGATCCGCCATATCGGGTAGGCGAATGACAATGACGCCCACGCCGGACGACGCGACACGCGACGAGCTGCGCCGGGAGGATGCGCGCCGCGCGACGAGTTGACGCGCGATCGCCCGAAAGACCAACTGGACTCGGCGCGGTGCGCGGGCTTCCGCCAGGCCGCGCCCTTCGCGAAGGCGCATCGCCAGGGCACGGGCCGGCCGCCCGTCCAGCCTGTGGTGCGCGCCTTTCTCCATCCCTTCTACGGGCGAGCTTCATCCAGTCCGGCCACTTGGCGGCCCTCGACGGCACGCGGCGCTGACAGCCGCCGGCGTGACCGGGCCTTTCGACGCGCCACCCTCGCGGAGCGCCCCTCAGGCGCCAATGAAACGTTTCTCGCGAATCGCCTCATGAGGACGAGATCCTCGAGCTGGCGATTCGACGATGACGTGCCCCTCCGCCGATCGCAACCGCGCTCGGCGCGCATCTGAGCGTGCGCGTGCCGTCGGCCGACTGCTCGTGCTCGGGCTCTCTGAGGAGGCGTGTGATGAAGCGGTGGCTCTTCGTGCTCACGAGCGTTGCGCTGGCGGCGTCCAGGCTGGGGGCGCAGTCCCCGACCGCGCCGCCGATCAGGGCGTTTGCTCCCTGCCCTTGGGGAAGCGCGGACTGCAACGTGTGCGTGGCGGACGTCGTCGGCGCAGTCTCCCGCCTGCGAACGCGCGGCGACGCGATGGGCTTTCACATGAGGGGAGCGCCCGACGTCACGCTCGTCGACCACTGGGAGGGCGTCCAACGCCTCATGGGCGATGGGGGACGATTTCTCGCCGTGTCGCGGGCGCTGTCGGAGGAGAGCCAGGATGTGTCGTTCGCGATCGTGAGAATGGCGTCCCGGAACGATGACGGCCTGCGATTTCGCTCGAACCGACTCAACCGCTCAAGGGACATTCCCTTCACGCCTCCTCCAAACGGCGACCGCATCGTCACCACGATGCCGCACGAGGCCGGCTTCACGCACGCCGGAGGGATGCAGGCCCTGGGGCATGTGCTGGCCGTACCGTTCGAGAGGTCTGGCACGTTGGTAAGGGCTGGCGCGTCAAAGGTCGTTTTCTACGACGTCCGAGAGCCGCTGAACCCGGTCCGGCTGACCAACGACGTCGACCACACGGATCTTTCGGACGAGGCCGGGACCGCCACGCTCGGCAAGCTGGCGAACGGCCACTTCCTGCTCGCGATCGGACGCGGCGGCGCCAACACACTCGACTTCTACGTGTCCGACACCAACGACCTCAAGACAACCGGCTACCAGTGGTTCGATACCTGGCACGAGGGCGAGCTGACCGGCGGCGACTCCGAGTTCGGCGATTACCAGAGCCTCAACTTCGTGGCCCAGTGCGACGGATCGCTCTTCATGATCGGCACGCACCGAAACCTGGGGGCTACCCTCGGTCGGGATTTCATCGACGTCTTTCACCTGTCCAACGCCACTGGCAACCGCGTGGCGATCCGGAAGGTCGCCAACAAGCATGTCGTCTGCGACGGGAACTGCAATCTCGACGCGGCCGGCGGGGCCTACGTCGATCCGAATGGACGTCTGTACGTCTACGGAGCCACGCATGACAACGACGGGGCTGTCTTCGATGACCCCGGACCGTGCTCCGGAGCCCATTGCAGCACGGAGTTCGCGGAATTCCGGCCCATCCCGCACGGCACGTGCAGGGTCATCGAGGATGCGTGGGCCGAACTGCACGACGACGTCCGGTTCGGGGATCGCAGTCTGATGATCGACTACCGCGATCGCCTCCGGGAGGACTACTCGAACTTCGATCGGGCTGAAGGCTTCGAGGACAAGACATCGTCGGCTCGCTGGTGCATTCCCAGAGGTGCCGCGCTGCGGTTGTGGGAGCACAAGAACCCGTGCGGTGGCGACCATCTCGATCTCGTCGGAAACGGCACGTTGCGCGCCGCAGCCAGTCTTGGCGGCTTCGGCGACGAGACGTCGTGTGCCGAGTGGCGCGGCGGACCGTTCGCGCGTGCGGGCGTCGATCGGACCGCCGAGTGCACCGGATCGACCACGTCCGTACCGCTCGACGGTCGGGCATCGATCTTCCTCGAAGATGGGGCGAAAACGTTCCAGTGGCAGGGGCCCGGCGTGATCTTCGACGAGTCGACCGCGTCGACGCCGATCGGCAGGTTTCCGCTGGCGCACACGCCGGTGACCCTGACGGTTTCCCAGTCCGGCGGATCGAATACCGACACCGTCGCCGTCAATGTCGTCGATACGGTCGCGCCGACGATAGCCTGTCCTGCGAACATCGTCGTCGACGCCACCATGCCCGCTGGCGCGCTGGTCAGGTATCCGGGCCCGGCCGCGACCGACAGCTGCAGCGTGAGGAGCGTCGTGTGCGCGGCACCGTCCGGCAGCTCGTTCCCGATAGGCTCGAACATCGTACAGTGCGGCGTCGCCGACTACGCGAATCACTCGGCCGCGTGCAGGTTCACCGTCAAGGTGAAGGCCCCCGCCGAGCAGATTACCGATCTGATCGCCAGGATCGAGGCGTTGCCCGGTGTGAGACCCGGGACCAAGAACAGCTTCATCGCGAAGCTCGAGTCAGCACTCGCCTCGCTCGCCAGGGGCCACACGACGCCCGCGTGCGACAAATTGCGGGCGCTGCTTCATGAGGTGAACGCCCAGGCCGGCAGAGGCCTCACCCCGGCGCAAGCGGCAGAGCTCACCGCCATCGTCACGAGGATTCGCGGCGCACTCGCCTGCGGGTGAGCAGGCCGCATATGAAATGTTTTCCCCGAATCGCCTCATGAGAACGGGGCTTGCAATCGCGATTCGTGCTCCTTCTGGGCCCACGTGAGCCTACTGAAATGCCGCGTCGAATCACTCGACGATGGACTGTCCACCATTGTGTGGGAGGGATTGACATGACGATCACTCGTCGAGATCACCTGGCTGTCATGGGAAGCGCACTACTGGCTGGTCCCCTGGCGGCCGGTACCAACGCGGAAGGTCTCCGCGATGACGGCGACGCCGAAGTGTTGTATGGCCACGGTCTAGTGTGGAACCGGGCCCTGCCTGGCGTGGCGAGCGAGTTGAAGCTGGCGTTCGACCTTCGGGTGAACTTGGAGACGGGCATCGGTTTTGGAACCGCCCAAGATCCGGTGTATCCCGACTGGAACGTCCACTTCAACATCGACTCCGCTGAGCGAACCCGGTTACGCCGCGGGGAGACCCTGTACGCCCTGAAGGGGGTGGTGACCCACGCCAATGGCGCCTTCGCCGTCGGACAACCCGTCCGGATCCTGGCCCAGACACGAGGCGACACGACTGCGATCGCGATTGCGATCGGCGATCTGGCGTTCGCCGGCGCCGGTCTCGTGGTCATTGCGATCATCGCTGTTCTCATCGCCATGCTCCTGCCGGCGGTGCACAGGGAGCGGTGACGCGAACCGCCTGGACAAGCGCGATGCTGATACGCAGAGGGGCGACACGATCGCGCCTGTCCCGGTCTGGTGACCCGTGCTCGCCGCGGCGACTGGGCGGCCCTCGAGGGCACCGACGACATGTTTTTCGCGAATCGCCTCATGACAACGAGACCCGCGTGGATCTCGAGAGAAACGCGGGGAGGTCTCGCCACGCGCCGTGGCGCTCGTCTCGAGGGAAAAAGGACTCTGCGATGAAGATGTGCGTTAACAATGCCCTGGGGACGCTGGTCGTTGTCACCCAGGTGTCGCGACGGGCGGCGAGTCGCGTCCTCGGCATGCTGCTGCTGTTCGTCACCGCGGCCGCGCACCAGGCCGGCGCCGCCGCGATCCTCATTGGCCCTCGCATCGACCTGTCGCCCACGACGTTCGCCTTGCCGATCAACATCACCGACGGCGTCGACGTGGAGAGTTGGCGGTTCGATCTCATGTACGACGCGAGCGACGTGCAGGTGAACACGGCCTGCGACCCGTTTGGCGGCAATCCCTATTGTTCGCTGCTGACTGGTCCCGTGACGGAAGGCGGCTTCTTTGGCAGCGGCGTTCCCTTCAACGTGCTGGTCCCGGGCTTCGTCGGCCTCGATCCCTTGACCTTCGCGCAGACGGGCCTCCTCTTCGGCGTGAACGGAGCGTTCGGGGGCTTCACGCCGTTGCCGTCGGGTGATGGGACACTGGCCTTCGTCGAATTCACGATTCTCGGCGACGGACGCAGCGACATCACCGTCGACGGGTCAGTGGTGTCGTCAGTCCCGGAACCGGGCACGCTGGCGCTGGTTGCGACCGGGCTCTTACTCCCTGCGAGCGGGCTGCTGAGACGATCCCGCCGACGCTGCTCGCATCGGTAAGGGGCGGACGTCCCTGAGATCGGCTTTCACATCGAATACGGACATGTTCATGCGACACAAACTGTTCTACGCATCAGGACTTCTTGCCCTCGGGATATCGACGCTGTCGGCCCGTGCCGCAGAGGCGCAAACGACCGCGGTCGGACCGTATTACGCCACGCCTTCGTGGGATCAAACGCTGCCGTCGGCCACACGATTCATCGTGCTGTCGAACTTTGCCAGCAACGCCGTCCTGGACCGCGAAACCGGGCTGGTGTGGGAGAGGGCGCCGGGCACCGCCGACGCAACGATTTGGATCGCCGCATCAAGGCATTGTGCAACGCTGTCCCTGGGCGGCCGGCGTGGGTGGCGGCTGCCTACCCTACAGGAACTCTCGAGCCTGCTCGCTCCGACGCAAACCAGCCCGATGCTGCCCAGCGGGCACCCTTTTATTCAGAGCGCGGCGTTTTCCAGTTACTTTTCGACGACTGACAATGCCATCTTCTCGGGGAGTGCCCCTTGGGCATTGAATTTTGCCAACGGTGAGATAAACGGTCAGACAGGTATCACGAGCCCCCCAGTCGATCCAACCACTTCCTGGTGCGTGCGCGGCGGGCAGGGCTCTGACCGACAGTGATGCGGACTGTCCACCAATGTGTGGGAGGGATTGACATGACGATCACTCGTCGAGATCACCTGGCTGTCATGGGAAGCGCACTACTG
>JANOIR010000172.1:0-2081 GCA_031407765.1 Vicinamibacteraceae bacterium | reverse complement strand
GCACAGCATGACGTCGTAGGTCAGGCCGCGCGCCTCGAACACGGCCTTGGTGTCGGGGCACACCGGCTCGCGCCGGTTGGTGACGATCGCGATCTTGCCGCCGAGCGCCCGCACCCGCGCCAGGAAGGCGGCCGCGCCGGGCAGCGCCGTCGCCTCGCGTCGCTTTGCCCAGGCGTTCCACGCCTCCTCGTCATGCGGTCGGCCGGCCCGTTCGGCCTGGTAGGAGAGGTTGCTGATCACCGTCTCGTCGGCGTCGAGCACGACGCCCCAGCTCCCGGCGGCGCGGCCGGCGGCGGCGCGCTCGACGTGGGCCTGCGCCAGGCGGTAGACCTGACGTACGGCCGCTTCGTATTCCGCCGAGTCGCGCACCCAGCGGATCTCGTGGTGCGCGTCGAGGGCTGGCGCGGCAGTCGTCGGCGCGGGTGCCGGAGGACGCACGCCGGTCGGCGCCTGCGCGGTCGCGCCCGGTGGCGGTGGCGGCGGCGGGGCTGGCCGCACCGGCGGCGCGGCGCCGCGGCACGCGAACGAGGACGAGAGCGCGACGGCGAGAACAGTGGCAGCGGAGGCGAAACGACGGGACATGTCGTCACAGCTTAATCTGCTACGCTTCCGGCATGCCGCTCATCGATCAGGTGACGAAGGACATGGCGCAGGCCATGAAGGCGCACGACCCGTTGCGCCTCGGCGCGCTGCGCATGCTCAAGAGCGCGATCATGAACCGCGAGGTCGAGAAGGGCCGCGGCCTCGAGCCGACCGAGGACCTGCAGGTCGTGCAGCAGCAGGTCAAGCAGCGCCGGGATTCGATCGATCTCTTCGAGCAGGGCGGCCGGCACGAGCTCGCGGCCAAGGAGCGCGCCGAGATCGGCGTCCTCGAAGGCTATCTGCCGGCGGCCGTCCCTGACGAGGAGATCGCCGCGGCCATCGCCGCCGCAATTGCCGAGTCGGGCGCCGCCTCCGCCAAGGACATGGGCAAGGTGATGAAGCTCGTCACCGCGACGTTCGCCGGTCGCGGCGTCGACGGCAAGGCGCTCAGTGAGCGCGTACGCGCGGCGTTGTCGTAGTGTCACCGCACGCGTCGTAAAGTAGGGCCGTTCGTCGCACGTCCCGGCCTTCCCCCTGGCGGCCGGCATCCAGTCTTTTCGGAAGGGTCTGCTGATGCGTTTCGTCAGGGTGTTCGTTCTCTGCCTGTTGCCGACGCTCAGTGTGGCGCCGGTCGTCCACGCCCAACCCGTCGCGCAGGTCGAGCTGGTGCACGCCTTCCGGGCGGCACCCGGCAACCCCGTAGGCGGCCTGGCGCGGGCCGCCGACGGCAGCTTCTATGGGCTGACCGCACGGCTGCTCTATTGCGTCACGCCCGGCGGGGTGCTGTCGGTGGCGCACACGTTCGAGGCGTCGTCGACCGGAGCCGGGACTCCGACGATCGCGCCCGACGGCATCGTGTATGGGACGATCATGCGGGCGAACCGCGTGGCGGTGTTCCGGTTCGATCCGTCGACGTCGGCGTTTCGCATCCTCCACACGTTCGACTCCGCCCGCGACGGATCTGCGACCACGGATTTCTACGGTCGAACCAGCATCGGGAGCCTGATCATCGGCCCGGACGGACGGCTCTACGGGACGACGAGCGGTGGGCATCCGGCGCTGACTCCGGCTCGCTACGGCTCGGTGTTTCGCGTCGATCCGGTCACCGGCGCGGGCGTGACGCTCCACGAATTCTCGGGAGCCGCACCGGCGCTGCGCAATCCAGCCGGAGGTCTCGTCGAGGCAGGCGGCCAGTTGTACGGGACGGTGCAGTACGGAGGAACGCCGGGTCCCGTCCCCGCAGCGGCCGGACAGGGCGGCATCTACCGCCTCGATCCGGCGGCAGGGACGGTCACGACCGTGCACCTGTTCACTGGCACGAACGGTCGCAATCCGATAGTGGGGCTGACGCGGACGACGGACGGCCTACTCTACGGCACCGCGTTCCAACACATCCCTGGGGGGAGCAGCAGCGCCAGCCATGTCTTCCGCTTCAACCCGCAAGACCCCAACGGCGTGCTGGAGGTCGTCCTGGATCCAACCGCCCCGCCCGGGCAGCT
>JANOIR010000161.1:0-2542 GCA_031407765.1 Vicinamibacteraceae bacterium | reverse complement strand
AAGCCATCTCGGAGCTGCTGGACCGCCTCTCGATCGGGCCGCGATACGTCTATCTACATGACTACGGCGCCCCGGTGGGTTTCCACATCGCCATGCAAGCGCCCGAACGCGTCTTGGGCCTCATCGTTCAGAACGCCAACGCCCATCGGACCGGGCTCGGTCCGCAGTGGGATAAGACGCAAGCACCCTACTGGGCGCAAGCGACCCCGGACAACGAGGCGGCCGCGACTGCACACCTCACGTTCGAAGGGACGCGCGGTACATACACGTCTGGTGCTCCGCCTGACGTGGTCGCGCGCATGCCGCCCGAAAGTTGGGAGGAGGACTGGCGGGTGATGAACGTGCCGGGCCGGATGGACACGCAGCGGGCGCTCATCAGGGACTATGGGAAATACGTCGGACGGTTCGACGCCATCGCCGACTACCTTGCGCGTTGGCAGCCGCCTGCGCTGATGGTCTGGGGAAGGCACGATCCGTTCTTTGATCTCGCCGAGGTTCTGTCCTGGATGCAGACACTGCCGAGGATGGACGCCCACGTTCTCGACGCCGGCCACAAGCTGCTCGAGACGCACGCGGCCGCGGCCGCGTCGCTCATGCTCGACTTCGTCAGGCGTACCCAACGCGAAAGCGCCGGCGCGGTTTAGCGTGATTCAATTCACGTCGCCGATGACCTGGGCCAACGGGCCGTCCCGGCCGATTCGAATGGCGGGCCGTGCATCCCTGATCGATCCATAATCCGCGAAGTCGTACGCTTTGCGAGGTTCAGACCATGGTCATTGCGTCACGTCGGCCCCTCCGCCTGACGATCACCGTTCTTCTCGCCCTCGCCCTCCATCCGACGATCGGCGCCCAGGAGCCGCGCGAGGTTCGCGAGCCGCTACCGACGGTCGCTCCTGCTTCTGTCGGCTTCAACGAAGAGCGCCTGGCGCGGCTCGATGCCCGCATGCAGCGCTTCGTTGACGAGGGGCAGCACGCCGGCATCGTCATGCTTCTGGCACGCAAGGGTCGCATCGTCGACTGGCGGACGTGGGGGCAGCGCGACCTCGCGCGCCAGCTCCCGATGGAGAAGGACACGATCTTCCGCATCTACTCGATGTCCAAGGTGATTACCAGCGTTGCGGTGATGACGCTGCACGAGGAGGGGCGCATCAAGCTCGACGATCCGGTGGCGAAGTACCTACCGGCGCTGAAAGCGGTCAAGGTCTTCAAGGGTGGAACCGCAGCCGCCCCGGTTCTGGCGCCCGCGCGCACGCCGATCACCATCAAGCACCTGCTCACACACACATCCGGCTTCATTTACGGGTTCGGAAACGAACCGCTCGACAAGATCTACAACAGCTCGAAGATCTTCGATGCCAGATCGATGGACGAGTTCGTGACGCAGGCGGCGAAGCTGCCGCTGGCTCACGAGCCAGGCACCCGTTTCAGCTACGGCATCAACACCGACATCCTCGGCGCAGTCGTCGAGAAGGTCTCCGGCAAGACGTTGGAGGACGTCGTCGAGGAGCGGATCTGCGGTCCGCTTGGCATGCGGGACACCGGCTTCGACGTGCCGCCGGACAAGATCAGCCGGCTCGCGATCGTCTACGAACATGCGAAGCCCGCCGCTGGCGCGAAGCCGACAAACCGAAATGGCGGCGCCATCCAATCGGGACGGTTCGTGGAGTCCAACCCGATCGCCTCCTCCTATACCGAGACAGGCCGGGGCTTCGCGGCAGGCGGATCCGGCATGTTCTCCACGATCGGGGACTATGCCCGCTTCGCGCAGATGCTGCTGAACGGCGGCGAGCTGGATGGCGTGCGGATCCTCGGGCGGAAGACGGTCGAGCTGATGACGGCCAACCATCTCAACCATCTGCCGCGCGTGACGCACGCCATGAGCGACTCTGACGGGTTTGGCCTGGGCGTCGCAGTCCGGCTCGACGTGGCCAAGAGCAATGAGCTCGGTTCGGTCGGTCAGTTCGGCTGGAACGGCGCCGCCACGACCACGGTCATCATCGACCCGCGGGAGCGGCTGATCGGGCTGGTGTTCGCTCAGCACATGCCGTACAACGAGCACGACCTCTTCTGGAACTTCAACACTCTCGTCTGCCAGGCGCTGGTCGAGTGACCAGCGGCACCTGGAACGGCAGCGCGACATCGCCCGTTCCTGGCCGTGGGGCATCGGCCTTGCGATTCCTGGCTTCGTACTCATGGTGATTGGACCCACCAACGTGTCAGCCAGTGATTTGCCTTGATGGCGCCTCTCGGCCCCCGGTCTGGGCCAGGCTGGGCGGCTCCTCGCTAGAACCAGAAGTTCAGGCGCCTGAGAAAGGTCGCGTAGCGCGGGTCGTTCCGAAGCGTGTCCTTTTGTGGATCGACCTTCAGATAGCCCATCCACTCCGCACGAGCTTGATAACCTTCTTCAAGCGCCGCGAAGGCCTCGTCAGATTGGCCAAGGGCGGCATGGACGGCGGCTCGGTCGTAGCCGGAAACGAATCGTGGCGCCTCCCTGCCGATACGAGCCATCGTGGAGGCCGCGGTCACCTGGTCACCGGTGAGT
>JANOIR010000159.1:0-3266 GCA_031407765.1 Vicinamibacteraceae bacterium | reverse complement strand
ACCACACCGACCGCCGTGACCAGATCGCGAAGCGTGGCGCGCGTCATCGCGACACCTCCGTGAAGCCGAGCGTGTGGCGCAGCACTTCGCGGAACACGCGGCGTCCGATGGCCTTGCCTATCGCCCGCGACGCGTGATCGCCGTTGCGGAAGTGGATGCCGCCCAGCCGGCGCGACAGGCCGGCCTCGTCGGCGGCCTCGTCGAACGTGCGCCAGGACAGCGCCACGGGCTTGGCCGGCGTCACGCCGGGCTCGATCGCCGAAGCGCCGGGTGCGACCAGCACCGTGGCGCCGAAGCGCGGGCTGCCGGTGAACAGTCGCAGGACGGTGGCCGCGGCCGCACTGAACCCGCTGTGGCCCGAGGTGTACTCGGCGAAAGGCGGCGTGGCGAGGTAGGACCGGAACTGCTCGGCGGAGATGGTCCGCGTTCCCTGGAACGGGCCGCCCCACGCCTCGATCGCCTGGCCGGCGAAGACGTGGCGCACTGCGCTCACCGGGCGGACGTAGTCGTAGAAGACCTTGGCGTCCCACACCGCGATGCTGGCGTCGAGCATGGCGTTGCCGAGCGCGAAGAACAGCACCACGTCGTCGTCGAGGCCGTGGCGATCGCGGCGCGAGACCCACGACGCGAGCAGCGCCCAATGGCCGGGCGGCGTTTCGGTGGCCGGGCCGTCGGCCCAGTACTCGGCGATGGCCTTTCGGCGGTCGGTGAGCTGCGCGCTGAGGGCGCGGATCTCCTCGGCCTGACGCAGGTACTCGGCGCTGCCAGGCATCGCCGGCGCCGCTGGCCGGAACTCGTCCGCGGTCGACAGCGCGAACGGGACCACGAGGCGCCAGTGCGGCACGAGGAACGACTGCGCCGTCCCGTCGGCACCGCGCAACGGCTGCCAGCGCGCGGGATCGTGGAGCTGCTCCGGATCGTTCACCGGGGTGTAGCCCGTGTAGTCGGAGTACGGCGGTCCGCCGTTCCGGTCGCCGAGCTGGTTGGCGCCGTCGACGTGGCGGACGGCGAGCACTGCCTCGCAGGCCGTGTGGCCGATGCCGGCAGGCGATGCCACGTCGGTCGAACCATTGAGCGGATCGAGGCCGAGATCGCGCAGCGTGGCGTCGAAGCGCCCAACCTGCGTCGGGAACAGGTCGGAGAGCGCGCGATGCGCCGCGTAGCTGACCGAACTGGTCTTGTTCGCCAGCGTGCGCTCCGCCGCCGGCCGGCGTAGCGTGCCGCCGAAGCGGGTGCCGTCGGCCCGCCGATCGTAGGCGGCCCAGGCGTCGAACATGCAGGTGTGGGCGATGGCGAGCGCCCGTGCGGTCATCGGCGGCGGCATCCGCACGGTGCGGACGGCCTCGAGCAGCGTGGCGTTCCAGCGCAGCACCGCGTTGTCCGGTGCGGTGGGCGGCGCCGGGCGATCGGGAACGCCGGCGTGGGCGGCCGTGGCAAGGCCGATCCCGACGGCGAAGGCGAGAAACGAGCGGGGCATATTGGCTCCTCGACGCGGGTGCCGTTGCGACGGCACCCGCGGGAATTCGGTGAATGGTGAGTGGCCTACTGGAGCTTGCGCAGCACGAACGTGACGCGGAGGTTGACCCCGCCGCTGGCGTTGAACCCGATCAGCTCCTGGTGCTGCTCGCCGGTGTAGCCGGCGAACGGGCCGGTGCCGCCGGTGACCGGTCGCACCGTGGCGCCGGCGCCTTCGACGCCCTCGGTGCTGATCGACTTGCGCTCGTTGGGCATCAGGTAGAGCTGACCGGTGTGCACGGCGCGGGCCGTCACCGGGAACAGCGCGCCCGAGACGAGGTGCGTCCCGCGGCAGAACCAGGTGCCGATCGAGCCGGCCCCGTTCGGATCGAAGGCGTTCGGCGCTTCCGGCGTGCCGCCCTTCGGGATCGTTCCGCCCGGGAAGATCCGGCCTTCGGTCACGAAGAACGCGCCGCGCTCCGGCTGCGTGTCCTCGGGGCGGACCTTGGTCGGCACGAACTGGGAGAAGTCTTCGGCCACGTCGATCGTGAACACGATCGTCCGCGGTGACTTGTCCTGGTGGCGATCGTCGGAGGCCCGAAGGCCAGAGGTCGATGCCAGCGCGGTGGCGACGAGAGCGAGCGCGGCGATCTGCCGGCGGCGGGCGTGGCTGGTGAGCAGGCGGCGGCGGAGCGAGGCGGAAAACGAGGTCAGGGACATGAGACGGTTCCTTCTTCGGTGACGGGTTGACGGACGGGGCACGGCAGCGCGCACGCGCGCCGGGCCTGGAGCTGCCCGCGCGCTCGGGACGGCCACGCGGCAGGAAGTGGCGGTGGCATCGGGTCGACGAGCTCGCGATGCTTGACGGAGGCGCGCATGAGGCCGTGGGCCGCGTGCTCGCGGCCGAACAGCCAGTGGCCGATCTCGTGGGCCAGGACCCGGCCGAGGCCGCGGCCCACGGCCAGTTCACGGGTTGCGTCGGGCAGTTCGCGGATCGGCCGCCCGAAGAGCGTCGCGTGCAGCACCGACGCCGCGATCGTCGGCATGGCCAGCTCGATCAGCCGGCTCGGGCGATCCGGCGTGACGAGGATCACGCGGCCGAGGGTGTGGCGGCGGCTGACGCGCAGGTCGGTGCGGGGCGGCCCGGCCAGGCGCTCGCGCACCATGACCAGCAGCTCGCCGGCGCGGATCGCGCGGGCCGGCGACGATCGCGCCCAGTCGAAGGTGATGCCGGCCGGCGCCCAGATCCGCGCCGCCTCACGCTCGGCCTCGGCCAGCACCACGAGAGTGGTCAGGCCGCCGTCGATCCAGACCAGGGGCAGCGGCGCGTCACAGCCCGCGGCGGCCGGGGCCCTGGGCACCTGCGCGGCGGCGGCGCCGGTCATGACCAGCCCGAGCGCGGTGAGCGCTAGCAACCCGACGATGTGATGTGCGAACGACATGCTGCCTTTCCTCCGGGCGGGCCACTTGGCCGCTCGTGGGAAAGGGCGTGAAGATCGGACTTACGTCGTGAGGCGCCGCCGTGGGAGCCACGCCTGGAAGGCCAGTAAAGCCAGATCTAGAAGTTCAGGCGCCTGAGAAAGGTCGCGTAGCGCGGGTCGTTCCGAAGTGTGTCCATTTGTGGATCGACCTTCAGATAGCCCATCCACTCCGCACGAGCTTGATAACCGTCTTCAAGCGCCGCGAAGGCCTCGTCAGATTGGCCAAGGGCGGCATGGACGGCGGCTCGGTCGTAGCCGGAAACGAATCGTGGCGCCTCCCTGCCGATACGAGCCATCGTGGAGGCCGCGGTCACCTGGTCACCGGTGAGT
>JANOIR010000135.1:0-4537 GCA_031407765.1 Vicinamibacteraceae bacterium | reverse complement strand
GCCTCCGTGCGCAGAGGCGGCCGGGGCCGCCGGTGGCCGGCTATCGCGGCATCAACGCCTACCCGCACGAACCGGACGCCAACACGCAGGGCCTGAACAACCCCGACGGGTTCCTGTTCGAGAGCACCGGACGCAACGGCCGGTCGACGCTGCGCAAGGTCAAGCTCGAGACCGGCGCGGTGCTGCAGCAGCGACCCGTCGACGCCGCGCACTTCGCCGAAGGCCTGGCCGAGTGGAAGGGCAGGCTGTTCCAGCTCACGTGGCAGTCGAACGTCGCGTTCGTCTACGACCGCGCCACCTTCGCGCCGGTCAAGACGCTGAAGTATCCGGGCGAAGGGTGGGGCCTCACCGCTGGCGCGGACGGGCTCATTCTCAGCGATGGCACGGCGCAGCTTCGCATCCTCGATCCCGAGACGTTCCGCGAGATCCGCCGGGTGACGGTGCGCGACGGCGGCGTGCCGGTCGATCAGCTGAACGAGCTCGAGTTCGTGCGCGGCGAGGTGTGGGCCAACGTCTGGCATACCGATCGCATCGCACGCATCGCGCCGCTGACCGGCCGCGTCGTCGGCTGGATCGACCTGCGCGGCCTGATGGGGATGTATCGGCTCGACGCGGAGGCGGTGCTGAACGGCATCGCGCACGACCCGAAGACGGATCGCGTGTTCGTCACCGGCAAGCTGTGGCCGCGCCTCTTCGAGATCCAGGTCGTGCCGAAGGCCGCCGCCCGCGGTCAGCGCTCCCAGTAGAACGGCACGTCGGCGGACCACGCGTCGTCGCCGCACCGGACGGCGATCGTGTGGCGGCCCGGAGCCAGTGGCACGACGAGCGCTCCACGGGTGTCTGCGCCCAGTGCGACGGCGTAGCCCGTTCGTGGCTCCGCCTGCCGCAGCTCCATGATTCCGCGCCAGGTCCCGCCGGGCGGGATCTCGGTCATCAACCCAGGTCCCATGCGTCCGCGCGGCTCGAGCTGGGTACCGTTGATGCGGAAGTCATCCTGGTCGAGTGCCCAGAACATCGCGCCCGACGAGATCGGCGCGCCGGTCGTGTTGCGGCATTCGATCATGAAGGCCGGGCCTTCCTCGACGTTGCGGGAGAGGAACCAGGGCGTCACCACGGGGAGCGGATCGGCTTGGGCCGTGAGGATCGCTGCGAAGAGGAGAGTGTGCACGTTCAGCTCCAGCGCGCTCAGCAGCCGCGCGTGTATTTGACGTGGACGCGCAGGCGCCCGGCAGGTGTGAACAATGTGGGGCCTTCGAGCCGGCGCTCCTTGAACGGCGTGATGGGGCCGGGGGCGTCTCCGTCGCATGGCATATCGCGGGGCTGCTCGTCCCGGACCCTGATGACGCCACGACTCACGCCAAGCACGACGACGTCGCCGATGGGGCTCGTCAGGATTTTGCCTTCTTCGAGCCAGTAGAACGGCGCCGGCGTGCCGAGGTCGTGTGCGTTCAGCCACGTCGATGGCGGAAACGGGTCGGCCGGCAGTCGCACCCAGGCGTCACGCTGCTCGGCGATGGTCGTGTGGAAGTAAGGGCCGTAACCCCAGTCGCCATCGAACAGTTCGGGGACGACGGGACGGCCGATGCCGCCAGCCGCCGGGATGTAGGACGCCTGCAATCCCTTGCCGGGGAAGGCCGTCACAACAAGATCTCCGGCGTGTCGCGCCGACCGCGTCGGTGTCGCCCTCAAGCGAACCACCAGCGTCTTGGGCGTCAGTTTCTCCGCCCGGCAGTCATGCCACTGCCGCCGTTCCGGTTCGACGGGCCCGCACAGCATCGTCAAACGGTTCTCGTTCTCCAGCCACTCGATCAACTCGCCGCTGTAGAGGCCGATCCAGCCGAGCACGCCAGTCGGGCCGTACTGGCGCCGGGCGCCGGCCGACACGGACAGTGCGACCAAACCGAGCGTCACGTACGCGGCCAGCCGCGTCTTCGTGCCGAGGGCGCAACTCATGCTGGTGATAGACACCGTCAACGGCAGAATGTCCAAACGTGTTCGCCGGACCCAGGCAGGACGTTCAGCTGTATTGCATATGATGCGGCAGCGCCGCGTCGCCGGCCATCCAGGAGGAGCAGATCCTATGAAGTCCGCCCGCCTTGCCGTCATCGGTTTCGCCTGCTTCGCCGCGGGCGCGCTCAGCCACGCCACTTTCGCCCAGGGCAAGAAGCCCGGGTTCGATCCCAGCCTGTTCGAGGGCAGCCCGCCCGCCGCCGCCACCAAGCTCCTCGACGGCGCCCTGCTGCTCGCCGAGCAGGGCAGCTGGGAGCGCATCGCCGTCGGCCGCGCCTGGTATCTGGGTGGCGACAAGGGCAAGGGCCAGCAGATCTTCGACGGCGTGACCTCGGGCAAGAAGGTCGAGGGCAGCGATTGGTTCCGGATCGGCCGCATCTATGCCGAAGCCGGCGAATGGCCGAAGGCGCGCGAGGCGTTCGACAAGGCGATCGCGCTGAACGCCGACGACGATTCCGGCACCATCGAGTTCGGCGCCTACTGCCTGATGAACAACGATCGGGCCAAGGCCGAGGGCCTGTTCCGCACGGCCATGCAGAAGAAGCCGAAGGAGTTCTGGCACTGGGTCAACGCCGGCGGCGCGTACCTGGGCGTCAAGCCGCAGTAGCAGAGCGCGGAGGCTGGGCGGACGACGAAGGCCGCGCTCCTTCAGGCCTCGGCAATGGCCGCGATCGACACCTTGAGTCCGGGAATTTTCGCGGGAAGCTTGGCGCCTTGGCGGGCTGGCGGATTCGATGGAAACCACCGAAGCCACTCCTCGTTCATGCCGGGGAAATCGTCCTCATCGGCGAGCACCACGGTGACGCTCACGATCTTGTCGAGCGAACTGCCGGCTTCTTCGAGAATGGCCGTGATGTTGGTCAGACACTGTCGCGTCTGCTCCTGGATTGTCGTGCCTACGATCTGGCCGGTCGCAGAATCGTGGGGCGCCGTGCCCGACACGAAGACCAAACCTGCGGCCTTGACCGCCTGGCTATAACTGGCCGGAGGTTTCGCGGCTTTGGATGTGAAGACGATCTGGCGAGGCATGCGACAGTCCTTGTGTGTGGGTTCGAAGGTGGATGCAGGTAGCCAGCCGGCCGTCAGCCGGCCATGAGCTCGTGGAGTCGCGCGGTGACGCTGCTCCCGTCGATAAGCAGTTCGGCCGTGGTGATCGGCAGCCTGAAGCGGCGCGGGCCCGCGCTGCCAGGATTCACATAGAGGACGCCGTCACGCTCGGTCACCGACGGCTTGTGAGAGTGGCCGTAGACGACGATGCGGATGCCATGGGCGTGCGGCTTCAGGTCGAGCGCCGCGAGATCGTGGAGCACGTAGATCGTCACGCCGCCGATCGTGACGCGCGTCGTGGCGGGTAGCCGCGCCGCCCACGCGTCCGTGTCGACGTTGCCGCGGATGGCGGTGACCGGCGCGATTGCCGCCAGGGCGTCGAGGATCGCGGGATCGCCGACGTCGCCGGCGTGGACGAGGTGATCGCTGCCAGCGAGGAACGCGGCTGCTTCCGGACGCAGCAGCCCATGCGTGTCCGAGATGAGCCCGACGCGCAGCATCAGGCGGCGCTCGCGGGATGCATCGCCGCCACCATCACGGCCGCGACATTGACGATCGCGAACAGCGCCGCGCCGACGGCCCACCACCAGTAGAACGCCGAGAAGGCCGACGCGAGCAACAGGCCGAGTCCCAGGCCGGTCGCGAACGTCAGGCCGGCCGCCGCACCGGCCCGCCGCCGCGCCCACAGCTCGAGCCGATCGCGCCGCCGCCACAAGCCGGCGTGCAACCACGTGGATCCGGCGACCAGCGGCACGACGCCGACGGCATCGACGACGGACAGCGCATGCCCCGGGCTGAGCGGGAGGATCGGAGGCCCCTCGACGCTGGCGGGGAGGGCGAGGATAGTGATTCCCACGACGATCGCGACCGCCGGACCGGCTGGCCACCAGTCGCGGCGCGGCGCAGCGCCGATTGTGTGCGCCGGCGCCATCACGCCCGGGTCGACCGTGGTGCGGAGCGCACCGAGGCCAGCAACTGCGCCGCGTCGTCCCAGGCGACGCGCCAGTGCACCTGCGAGCCGCCGCCTGGGGGCTCGACGACGCCGCGCTCGACTTCGCGTCCACCGACGCTGGCGTAAAACCGCCTGGCGGCGAGGTTTGCCTCGAACACGTACAGGTAGACGCGATCGTCAGGGAAACGGCGATGCGTCTCGTTGGCGGCCGCTTCGAGCAGCCGCCGACCGATGCCACGGCCCTTCAGACCCGGCACGACGTGCAGATTGTCGACGAGCGTGCCCCACGTGGCGTCGGCCTCGCCCAGGAGGAACACGAAGCCCACCGGGCCGGCCCCGGACTCCGCGATGAATCCGTAGTTCGCATCGACCGGCGTCTCGAGCCGCTCTGCCCAGACCTGTCGGCGCTCGGTGGCGATGTCGCCGTCGAGGTACTCGTCGCGAAGCATGCCGCGATAGGCGCTCCGCCAACTCGTGGTGTGAAGGTCGGCCACGGTCGCGGCGTCGGTCGCGACGATCCGCCGGGTG
>JANOIR010000097.1:0-6539 GCA_031407765.1 Vicinamibacteraceae bacterium | reverse complement strand
CTCCGATTCGAGCATCTCGCGCAGCGAGATCTGCTCGCGATCGGCGTTGGGAATCTGGATGCCGACGGTCGACTTGCCGGGGATGCGATCGATCAGCACCGACTCGGCTTTCATCGCCAGCGACAGGTCGTCGGAGAGGCCCGTGATCTTGCTGTACTTGACGCCGGCGTCGGGCTTCAGCTCGAAGGTGGTGACGACGGGGCCCGGGTGGATCTGGACCACCGAGCCCTCGACGGAGAACTCGCGGCACTTGTCCTCGAGATGCCGCGCCGCGTCCATCAGCAGCCGCTCGTCGACCTTGCGCTCGGTGCGGGTAGCGTCTAGCAGGGCCAGCGGCGGCAGCGTGTAGTCGCCCTTGCGGCGCTCGGCCGGCGCCTTCATCGGCTCGGCGTCGGTCAGCGGCAGTGCCGGCGCGGCGATGCGTGCCGCCTCGCGCGGCTTGGGGGCCGGCTGCGGCGTGACCGACGGCGTCATCGGCGGAGCCACTTTCATCGCCGGCTTGGACAGCGCCGCGGGCTCAACCCGACCCGTGGCGGCGGCGCGATCGACGATGTCGTCGTCGTCGAGGTCCGCCAGCTTGGCCGATGTGGCCGCCTTGCCGGACGCCATCGCGAGCGATGGCCGCTTGCCCTCGGAGGCACGCGCCGCGTCGCCCTTGGTCACGGCCCGCTCGACGGTCTCCGGCGACGTCCCCCTGTCGAGGTGCTTGCGAATCACTTCCTGGCGCTGCTTTTCGCGACGCCGCTCTTCCCGCCACGCCGCGAACGTACCGACACGCTCGGTGACGGCACGCCGCGCCCAACCGGCGGCGACGGCGGCGACGGCGCCGAACGACAGCTGCGTCACCATCAGCAAGGAGAGAAAGAGCGCGGTCAGGACGAGGACGAGGGCGCCGGATCGATTGAGCTGCTCGGTGAGCAGGCCGGCGACGCCGGCGCCGAGCGCGCCGCCGGCGGGGAAGGGCTTGCCGCCGATCGGCAGACGCCCGAACGCAATCGCCAGGACCGCGCCCGCGGCCGAGAACAGCACGATGCCGCCGGCGAGCTTGGTCCACGGCGCCGCGAGCGCCCGCACCCAGAAGTAGTGCCAGCCGACCACGACGAGCGCCGCGGGCAGCAGGTAGGCGCCATAACCGAGGATCTGGAAGGCGAGCTCGGCGAGCAGGGCACCGACCCGGCCGCCGAAGTTGCCCGGCTTGCCGGCCGCGGTGCTGAAGAACACCACCGGATCGGTCGCCGAGTAGCTGGCCAGGCTGATCACCCAGAGCAGGGCGAGGCCGAAGCAGGCCACGCCGAGGACTTCGCAGAGGCGACGCGAGAGGGCGGTGCGCGAGGACACTTAGATCTCCATGATGACCGGCACGATCAGGGGACGTGCCCCTGATCGCCGGCGGAAGACGCGCTGCAAATCGTTGCGCAGCTTCTCGCGAATGAGGCCGACGTCGGTCCGCTCTTCCACCGAGGCGCTGGCGATGATCTCGATGACGTGATCGGGGGCGTCCCGCAGGATGGCCTCGTCGCGCACCAGGCCGCGGGTGATCACGTCCGGGATGCCCTCGACCCGGCCGGTCTGCCGGTTGATGCCGACCACCGCCACCACGAGGCCGTCCGCGGCCAGGTGCTTGCGATCGCGGATCACCTCGTCGTTGATCTCGCCGGTCCTGGTGCCGTCGATGAACACCCGGCCGGTGGGGACGCGCTCGCCGAGGTGAGCGCCGCCGCGATCGAACAGCAGCCGATCCCCGTTCTCGATGACGATGACCTCGGTGGCGCCATTGGTCACCCGCTCGGCGACACGGGCGTGGCGCACCAGGTGCCGGTACTCGCCGTGCACGGGGATGAAGTACTTCGGCCGCACCAGGGACAGCATGAGCTTCAGCTCTTCCTCGCTGCCGTGCCCGGACACGTGCACGTGCTTGATGCCCTCGTAGATCAGCTCCGCGCCGCGGTGCGCGATGTTGTTCATCACCCGGCCGATGGCCCGCTCGTTGCCCGGAATCGGGCGCGCCGAGAACACGACGGTGTCGTCTTCGGCGATCTTGACGTGCCGGTGATCGTCGATGGCGATTCGGGGCAGCGCCGCCATCGGCTCACCCTGCGAGCCGGTGGTCAGGCAGACGACCTCGGCCGCCGGGTGGTTGCGCACGTCGCTGTCGCGAATCTGCAGGCCGGTCGGGATCTTGAGGTAGCCGAGCTCCATCGCGATCGTCGACGTCGAGTTCATGCCGCGCCCGACGAACGCCACCTTGCGCTCGAACTGCGCCGCCAGGTCGACCACGACCTGCATGCGATAGATGCTCGACGAGAACGCCGCCACGACGATCATCCCGGGCGTGCTGGTGAAGATTTCCTCGAAGGCGTCGACGACGTCGATCTCGGAGCCGGAGAAGCCCTTGCGATCGATGTTGGTGCTGTCGCCGAACAGCGCCAGCACGCCCTCGCTTCCGAGCTGGGCGAAACGATGGAAGTCGAACTGCTGGCCGTCGATCGGCGTCTGGTCGATCTTGAAGTCGCCGGTGTGGACCAGCACGCCGAGCGGCGTGTGGATCGCCAGCCCGACACAGTCGGGCATGCTGTGGGTGACCCGCAGGAACTCCACTTTGAAGGGACCGACCTCGACGACGTCCTTCGGCCTCACGGTCCGGAGGGCGTCGTCGGGGAGATCGTGTTCGTCGAGCTTGGGGCGGACGAGCGCCAGGGTCAGCGCCGTGCCGTAGACCGGACCATCGACGTACGGCAGCAGGTAGGGGACGGCCCCGATGTGGTCTTCGTGCCCGTGCGTGAGCACGAGCGCGGCGACGCGGCGCTGCTGCAGGTAGGTGAGGTCGGGTATGACGAGGTCGATGCCGAGGAGCTCGACGTCGGGGAACGACACCCCCGCGTCGACGACGAGACACGTGTCCCCGTACGAGATCGCCATGAGGTTCATGCCGAACTCGCGCAGGCCGCCCAGCGCGACGACTTCGAGAGTCGCGTCGCCGGCGAACGCGTCGCCGTGCCCGATGTGAGGGCTCGTCATCGAATCACTCTGCACGGTGCCGCCGGCGGGTCTCGACCCACGCGGGGCGAATCTGCCCATCGCCCGCACTCCGCGTGCGCGCGAGGACGAACACGAACGAACACCTCACGGGACCCGCAAGGGTCTCGAGCGATGATCGCGGGGACACGACAACCGGCCTGGGCGCCGGTATCGCGTCCGATCGGGCCGCTGGGACGGTCCGAAGGAGGCGGGGGGTAAAACCGCGCAAACTATAGCACGGAAAGCGGGATCACGGCGTCCGTCAGGCGGACGAACTCGGCGCCGGTCAGGGTCTCAGGCCGCCGCATCGGGTCGATACCGGTGTGCGCGAGGACCGCGCCGAGGTCGACGGCCGGCTGGCCGGCCGCTCCGACGAGGGGCCGCAGCGCGTTCGCCAGCGTCTTGCGACGCTGCTGGAAGGCGGTCCGGACCACCCGATCGACGGCCTCGACGCGGGCGATCGGCACGGCCGGCGGCCGGAAGACGAGGCGGACGACCGCCGAATGCACCTGCGGCGCCGGCCGGAACGCGCCCGGCGGGAGCGACAGCAGCCGCGTCCGGTCGGCGAACAGCCCGAGCATGACCGCCAGCGGTCCGTAGTCGCCGTTGCCCGGCGCCGCGATCACCCGGTCGGCGACCTCGCGCTGGAGCATCACGACCGCATCGCGCACGCGGCCGGTGGCCCGCGCCAGGGCCAGGATCCGGAAGAGGATCGGCGACGACAGGTTGTAGGGCAGGTTGCCGACCACGCGGATGGCCCCGTCGCCGGGCGGCAGGATCGCGGCGTCGTCGAGGTCGAGGAAGTCGCCGGTTACCAACGTGAGGGTGGGCGGCGCCCACTCGGCCAGCGCCGCCGCCAGGTCCCGATCGACCTCGATCGCCCGGATGGCGACGCCGGTCGCGGCGAGCGGGCGGGTCAGCGCGCCCAGGCCGGGCCCGATCTCGACGAAGACGTCGTCGTGCGCGACCGCGAGCCCCGCGACCAGCTTGGCCGCCCAGGCCGGTTCGAGGAAGTGCTGGCCGAAGCGCTTGCGAGCCCGATGCCGCTTCGGTTCGATGTGCTCGTGCGGCGCCGCCGGAATCGCGTGGCGAGCCTCACGTCGCGCCTCGCGCTGTGGGTCGAGTCGGCTGGGGGCGCGCGGGTCGCGGCTCACTGCTCGGGCCCTTCGTCGCCGCGCCAGTAGCGCTCTTCGATGGCCTCGATCTCGGCTTCGCTCAAGCCGAAGTAGTGGCCGAACTCGTGGATGACGGTCTCGCCGATCATCCACACGATGTCGTCCTCCGACTCGGCGTCCTCTTCGATCGGCCGCTGGTAGATCGAGACCTTGTCGGGGACGCGCGGCTCCTGGCTCCACTGACGCTCGGTGAGCGGCGTGCCCTGGTAGAGGCCGTAGAGCGTGTCGCCTTCGGGGATCTCCAGCTCGTCGAGGACGTCGGGCGCGGGCTCGTCCTCGACCACGACGGCGACGTTGGCCATCGCGTCGCGGAACCGGCGCGGGATGGTGGCGATCGCTTCCTCGACCAGGCGCTCGAAGGCGCGGCGGCTGAGACGGGGCATGGCAGGCGCGATCACCGGCGGACGCCAGGCTTGCGGCGCAGCGGCTGCGTGTGGGGCCGCGCGGCGGCGCCGCGCGGCGCTGCGCCGACCGCGGCCTTCGTCGTGGCGCCGGCACGCATCGCCGCCGCGAAGGCGCACTGATCGACGACCGCACAATCCGGGCAGAGCGGCTGCGTCGGCCGGCAGATACGGCGGCCGTGCAGGATCAAGGTCGACGAGGCGAGTGTCCACTGCTCGCGCGGCACGGCGGCGCAGAGCTGCGTCTCGACGTCCTCGGGCGTCGCCGCCTGGGCGATGCCGATCCGGTTGGCGACGCGCAGGACGTGCCGATCGACCGGCAGGCCGGGCACGCCGAGCGCGTGGCCGAGCACGACGTTGGCGGTCTTGCGGCCGACGCCGGGCAGCGCCGTGAGGGCGTCCATGTCGGCCGGGACCTGTCCGCCGTGCTTCTCGATCAGAATCGCCGACATCCCGAGGAGAGCCTTCGACTTCTGGCGGAAGAACCCGGTGGCGACGATCTGCGGCTCCAGGTCCGCGGCGGTGGCCGCGACGAGCCGCTGCGCATCCGGATAGCGCGCGAACAGCGCCGGCGTCACCTCGTTCACGCGCTTGTCCGAGGACTGCGCCGACAGGATCGTCGCAACCAGCAGCTCGAACGGCGTCGTGAAGTCGAGCTCTGTGGTTGCGTTGGGATGCTGGGTGAAGAGCTTCTCGAGGATCGCCCGCGTTGCCGCGGCGGACTTCAGCGACGGGGCGGGCGGGGCAGCGGGACGCGCGCGCTTCGGCGAGCCGGGCATGACGCCAGCTTACCGCGAACCGTCAGCCGGTTCGGCGCCCCGCGCTCGGCCTGAACTGCGGCAAGCCACGATCGATGGGGCGCTCGACCGGTTCGACCCCATTTGCTCGAGCGGCCCCGATCGCCCGACCAGCCCCGGTCGCCAGACCAGCCCCAATCGCCCGACCGGACCCGATTGCTCGACCAGACCCGCGACGGACGCCGACGTGATAGCGCTGATCGACGAGCACGCGCAGCCCCGACCGCGCCCGCAGCGTGTCGGCCGTGGCGCTGGCGGCGTCCGGCCGGGCGAGCGGGAAGAGCGGCATCTGAGGCCCGGTCGCCTGCAGGTTCGACAGCACGAGGCCGAAGCCGCCGACCGGCTGCCGGCGCCATAGCACTTTCAGCAGCGACGCGGCGGCCGCGCGCAGATCGTCGCCGAGCGCGGTGGCCTCGCGCAGCGTGATGCTGCGCACGAGCCGATGCGGCTGCGGTCGCGTCGCCGCTCCCTCCGCCACGGCGTCGACCGGCGGTCGCAGACGCAACGTGACGGTGCGCGCAAACCAGCCCATCGATCGCAGGCGCATGGCGAGGACGTCGGCGAGGTGGCGGACCACCTCGGCGAGCTCAGCCTCGGGCGCGCCGGGATGCGTGAGCGTCACCTCGCGGGCGATCGATCGCGGCGGCTGCGATCGGTCGATGGGGCGATCGTCCTCACCGCGCGCGCAGCGCACGAACGACGGCCCACGCGAGCCGAGCAGCGCCTTGGCGCGCTCCGGCGAGAGGCCGGCGAGGTCGCCGAGCGTCATGACCTGCTCCATGACCAGGCGCTGGCGCGCACCGACCGGGAGGTCCGGCAGCAGGCCGACGTCGAGCGGGGCGAGGAGGCGCGCCTCGTAGCCGGGCATCGCGTAGAGCAGGCCGCGCGGTCGCGACATCCGCGAGGCGATCTGGGCGGCAGCCCGCGTCGTCGCGATGCCGCACGCCACCTCGAAGCCCAGTTCGCGCTGCAGCCGCTCGCGAATCCGCTCGGCGACGCGGAGCCCGTCGCCCGACGCGGCGACGCCGGGAGAAACGCAGCCCGGTGTCCCCACCTCGATGAAGACCGAATCGATGGCCGTCCATTCGACCGCGGCACCGGCGCCGGTCGTGTGCGCGTCGCGGAGGATTTCGTCCACCGCGGCCGAG
>JANOIR010000070.1:0-2034 GCA_031407765.1 Vicinamibacteraceae bacterium | reverse complement strand
CCAGCCGACCACCAAGCTGTACTGGCGCTCCCGCCTGACGCAGGGCACCACGACGTCGGACTGGTCGCAGGGCGCCATGTTCCGCACCCGCCTGATGGGGTTCAGCCGCGCCGGCGAGCTGTACGATCCGTTGATCCACGGTCAGACGGTCGGCCAGGTGGTTGGCGACGTGACCTTCATCCCCGGCCGGGGCGTGCAGCTCAACGCCTTCAGCAGCCACATCAAGTACCTGCTGCCGATGACGGTGGCGAGCGGGGAGTACTCGATGGACGTCGAGGGGCTGCGGGCCAACGCGCCCGGCGACAAGGCCAAGGTCTTCGGCATGCAGGAAGGCCAGACCGACTTCATCACCAACGACTACCGCGTCGACATCCAGTACCGCGGCACCACGGGCGTGCCCCCCAACGCCATCCAGTGGCGGGTGATCTACGGCGACGCCGACGACCTCGACGTGCGCTACGAGCCGGACACCGCGAAGCGGTTCGCCTCGGTGTTCCTCCTCAATCCGTCGACGACCTACCACTGGAAATTCAATTGGGGGCCGAACATCCGCCTGACGATGCAGGAAGGCGGCACCAGCGGGAACACGCTCTACGACTTCGGCATGCCGGCACCGGACGGCGTCTACACGCCGAACCCGCACTACGCCTATCTCGGCGCGCCGCTCGGCCGGAGCGGCACCGAGTCGGCGTCGATCGCCGGCGCCATCTACCGCAACGTCTGGCTCGGGGCACAGCCCCGGCCGTCCTCGCTCGGCAGCGCCCTGCTGCCCTGAGGGCGGGCCCCCGTTCGCGGTCGCCAGCAGATCGAGATCGTCGAAATACGCCCATTTCGAGCGGGGTGCGAACTTCACTCGCGCCCCGGCGGCGACGATGCATGGCGCGAATATGGTGCGCGCGCCCCGTGCTAGTATCCCGCCCACGAACGGGCGCCGTGCTTCCACGCTCGCCCTCCTGCGAGGCTTCCCATGGCTGATGGATCACTCTCGAGACGCGAGCTGCTGCGTCGCGGCGGCGGGGCTGGCGCGTTGCTGGCGCTGCCGGCGCTGTCGCCCGCTGAATTCCCGGCACTGACGGCGGCAAGCGCCGCGACTGCTGACGCGAAGGACATACCAGACGTCTACGGCGCCATCGGCGTGCGCCCGCTGATCAACGGGCGCGGCACCTTCACCATCATCAGCGGCTCGACGATGCTGCCCGAGGTGCGGGCCGCGATCGACGCGGCCAGCCGCCGCTACGTGCACCTCGACGAGCTCGCCGAGGCGATCGGCGCCCGCCTGGCCACCTTGACTCAGGCCGAGTGGGGCCTGGTCACGTCAGGATGTTCGGCCGGGCTGACCCACGCGACCGCCGCGTGCGTAGCCGGCGGCAACCCCGAGCTCCATGTCCGCATCCCGAACCTGCAGGGGTTCGCCAAGGACGAGGCGATCATCCCGGCGCACTCGCGCAACGTCTACGACGCGGCGATACGCGCCGTCGGCGTGCGCATCGTCACGGTGTCGACCGTTGCCGAGCTCGAGGCGGCGATCGGGCCGCGGACGGCGCTGATCTACGTGCTGGCCAGTCCCGAGGCCGACAAGAGCGAGCTGAGCGTCAAGGCGATGGGCCCGATCGCCAAGGCCAAGGGCGTGCCGATCCTGGTGGACGCAGCGGCCGAGATCCTGACCATTCCCAACGTCCACCTGCGCGATGGCGCGACGCTCGTCGCCTACAGCGGCGGCAAGTGCCTGCGTGGTCCCCAGACGGCGGGCCTGCTGCTCGGCCGCAAGGATCTGGTCAAAGCCGCCTGGGTCCACAGTGCGCCGCACCACGGCCCGCATCGCGGCTACAAGGTCGGCAAGGAAGAAGCGATCGGGATGCAGGCCGCCGTCGAGACGTGGGTGAAGCGCGACCACGACGCCGAGTGGAAGCGCTGGACCGGCTGGCTCGAGCTGATTGCGGCGAAAGTGAAGACCGTCGACGGGGTGACCGTCGAGATCGCCCAGCCGGTCGGCCTGTCGAACAAGACGCCGTCGCTGCGGGTGCGCTGGGATCG
>JANOIR010000679.1:0-6433 GCA_031407765.1 Vicinamibacteraceae bacterium | reverse complement strand
GACCCGGTGCGCGCGCTGCGGGCCCTCGGCCTCGAGGCCGGCCGCTCGTTCACGGCCAAGGTCCTCTACGTCTACCGCAAGCAGCTCGAGGAAGCCGGCCTCATCCTGATCAACAAGATCGACGCGATCGAGCCGGCGCGGATCGCTGTCCTCCGCGATGCGCTGGCCCGCGAGTTCCCGACGGCACGGGTCTTCGAGGTCTCGGCCCGGACGGGCCATGGCATGGAGGCCTGGTTCGACGTGCTGGCGCGCGACGAGGCGGCCACCGACGCCGACCTCGACATCGACTACGCCACGTATGGCGAGGGCGAGGCGCTCCTCGGCTGGGTCAACACCACCGTCACGCTGGCCGGCGCCGACTTCGACGGCAACGCGCTGTCGCAGGAGATCGCCGCCGGCGTACAGGCCCAACTCGACGCCGCCGACATCGAGATCGCGCACCTCAAGATGACGCTGTCGCCGAGCGGCGGCGGATCCGATCTCGCCGTCCTCAACCAGGTGCGCAACGAGCACCGCGCCGAGCTGTCGCACACGCTGGCCGAGGAGCTGTCGCGCGGCGAGCTGATCGTGAACCTGCGCGCCGAAGGCGATCCGGCGGTGCTCGCCGCCGCCGTGGATGCCGCCGTGCTCGACGCCGCGGACGCGCGCAGCCTGGTCGTACTCCCGGTCCACTCCGAACATTTCCGGCCGGGTCAGCCCAACCCGACCCATCGGCTCACCCCCGTCTGATTGCCGGTCCGATACCCATGCCGTCCCGCGTGCTCTATTGCCACTGCGCGTTCGCCCAGGCGGTGCCCCGGCCCGTCAAGCAGGACGTGCTGCGCGCGCTGACGGACAGCGGCGCCGACTTCGACGCCGTCGCCGACCTGTGCGAGATGTCGGCGCGCAAGGATCCGGCGCTGAAGGAGTTCGCGTCGTGCGAGCACCTGACGCTGGTGGCCTGCTATCCGCGGGCGCTGCGCTGGATGTTCAGCGCCGCCGGCGCGCCCCTCGACGAGTCGCGGGTGCGGGTACTGAACATGCGCGCCGCCACCGCCGAGGCGATCACCGCGGCCCTGAACGGCGCCCCGCTCGACACCCCGGATGCCGAGCCCGGGGCTGAGGCCGTGCTCGCCGCTGCGTCGGAGGCGCGACCATGAGCGCGTCGATCACGGCCCGCTCGCCGCTGCTCGTCGTCCTCTACGAGGGTGCCGGCGCGATGCCGCTCGAGGCCGACGCGCGCTTCGAGATCACGCGCACGCTGCTCGAGAAGGGTTACCGCGTCATCACCACGCGGGCCGGCCGTACCGGTGGCACGCCGGGCGAGCGGCAGGTACTGGTGCTCGGCCGCTTCCCCGGCGCGCCGCCGGCGGAAGCCGTCGCCGGCACCGGCGCCGCGGTCCACTTCCGCTCGCTCGACGGCGTCGAGCCGGCCGCCGTCGTGGCGCTCGTCGAGGGCGTGGGCGGCGACGCCCAGACGGCCAAGCCGGGCGGCTGGAAGCCGTGGTTCCCGGTCATCGACTACAGCCGCTGCACCAACTGCATGCAGTGCCTGTCGTTCTGCCTGTTCGACGTCTACGGCGTCTCGAAGGACAAGCAGATCGAGGTGCAGAAGCAGACCAACTGCAAGACCGACTGCCCGGCCTGCTCCCGCGTCTGCCCGGAAGTCGCGATCCTCTTCCCGAAGTACAAGGCCGGCCCGATCAACGGCGACGAGGTCAACACCGCCGATCTCGAGCGCGAGAAGATGAAGGTCGACATCTCGGCGCTGCTCGGCGGCGACATCTACGCCGCGCTGCGCCAGCGCAGCCAGCACGCCAACAGCCGCTTCGCGCGCGAGCGCGACGATCAGCGCGCGCTCGAGGAACGCAAGCGGTGCCTGGCCAAGCTGCAGGCGGCGCTCGACATCCCGGCCGAGGTGATGAACGCGCTGCCGGGCGCCGACGCGATCCGCGAGAAAGCGGAGCGCGCCGCGTCGCAGGTGAGCACGGCGCCGGCGGAGGGCGACGCGTGAGGCAGACCACCGCCCTCCTCGGCCTCGGCCGCCGCATGGTGACGGGCACGGACGCGCGCCTGCTGTGGAAGTTCGGCTGGAACTTCGGCTACAAGGGCATGCGCTCGGTGCAGCGCTTCAAGAAGCGCCTCGCCCGCGGCGAGTACTTTCCGCCCTTCCTCTACATCTCGATCATCAACAGCTGCAACCTGCGCTGCCAGGGCTGCTGGGTCAAGGTCGACGGCCCGCGCGAGCTGATCCCGGCCGACAAGCTGGATCGGCTGATCACCGACGCCAAGCGGCAGGGCAACAGCTTCTTCGGCATCCTCGGCGGCGAGCCGTTCATGCATCCGGAGCTGCTCACCGTCCTCGAGCGGCACCCGGACTGCTACTTCCAGATCTTCACCAATGGGCAGCTGATCACCGACGCCATCGCCGCGAAGCTGCGCGCGCTCGGCAACGCGACGCCGCTCGTCAGCATCGAAGGCAGCGAGATCGTCAGCGACGAGCGCCGCGGCCAGGCCAAGGTGCTGGCGCGCACGCTCGCCGGGCTCGACGCCTGCATCCGCCACAAGCTGATCACCGGCGTCGCCACCAGCGTCTGCCAGAGCAACATCGACGACCTGCTGCAGGAATCCTGGCTGCGCGCGCTAATCGATCGCGGCGTGACCTACGCCTGGTACCACACCTATCGTCCGGTCGGCGCCAACCAGTCGGCGGAGCTGGCATTGACACCCGCACAGGTGCTGCGGGTGCGGGGCTTCGTCGTCGAGATGCGGACCAAGCTGCCGCTCGGGCTGATCGATGCCTACTGGGACGACCAGGGCCAGGCGCTCTGCCCGATGGCGACCGGCATCAGCCACCACATCAACCCGTGGGGCGACATCGAGCCCTGCCCGATCATCCAGTTCTCGAAGGAAAGCATTCACGACGAGCGCGATCTCTTCGACGTGTTCAACGATTCGGCCTACATCCGCGACTTCCGCGAGCTCGCGGCGAAGACGACGCGCGGCTGTATCGTCCTCGAGCGTCCTGACCTCGTGAAGGAGCTGGTCGTGAAGCACGCCGCGCGTGACACGACGCACCGCGAGCAGGGCGCCGGCCTGGCCGAGCTCGACGCCATGCGCCGCCGGCACAGCCAGCACAATCCCGGCAACGAGATCCCCGAGGCGAACTGGGCCTACCGCTTCGCCAAGAAGCACTGGTTCTTCGGCTTCGGCGCCTACAGTTAGCGTTCGCACGATCCTGGGAGCCGTTCCGCATGCACTTGCCCGTCATCAGCCTTCCGCGCCCCGTGCCGACCGTCTCGGCGCGTCCGCCCCAGGCGAACATCCCGCAGACCAAGGCGGAGCGCGACCAGATCACCGCGATCGTGCGCGGCTACGTCCAGCGTTACCGGCCGGTGCCGCCGATGCCGATCCCGGAGCTGCGCGAGCACGCGGACCGGATCGTGGCCGCGGCCGGGCTCGACCCGGTCCACCGCGACTACATCGGCGTGATCGTCAGCAACGAGGCCTGGCGCGACACGCTGGCGACGATCCCCTACGAGCGCCGGCTGCTGCTGATGCCGAAGTGCCTGCGCGTCGAGGCGCGCTGCCCGGCGCCGTTCGACGAGTTCGGGCTGCTGTGCAAGAAGTGCGGTCTGTGCTCGATCCAGGACCTGCAGACCGAGGCCGAGCGCCTCGGCTACGCCGTGCTGGTCGCCGAGGGCTCGGCGATCGTCATGTCGATCATCGAAACCGGGAAGATCGAAGCGATCGTCGGCGTCAGCTGCCTGTCGGTGCTCGAGCGTGCCTTCCCGCAGATGGAGGCCGCGGCGATCCCCGGCATCGCCATCCCGCTGCTGCAGGACGACTGCATCGACACCAACGTCGACACCGACGCGGTGTGGGACGTCATCCACCTCACCAGCGACGACAAGACCTACCGGCTCGATCTCGACGGCATCCGCCGCGAGGTGCAGGGCTGGTTCGAGGCCGCGTCGCTCGATCGCCTGATCGGGCCGGCCGAGGACGAGACCGGACGCATCGCCCGCGGCTGGCTGGCCAAGGCCGGCAAGCGCTGGCGGCCGTTCCTGACGGCATGCGCGTATCTCGCGCTGCGGGACGATCCCGACGCGCCGATCAGCGACGAGGTGCGCCGCGCGGCCGTCGCGGTCGAGTGCTTCCACAAGGCGTCGCTCGTCCACGACGACATCGAGGACGCCGACGAGACGCGCTACGGCGAAGCTGCGCTGCATGAAACGCACGGCCAGGCGGTGGCGCTCAACGTCGGCGACTACCTGCTCGGCGAGGGCTACCGGCTCCTGGCCACGATCGACGCGCCGGCCGAGGCCAAGGTCGAGATGCTGCGCGCGGCGGCCGAGGGCCACCGCACGCTGACCGAGGGCCAGGGCGCCGAGCTGTGCTGGGCGCGCGCCCCGAAAGTGCTGACCTCGCTGCAGGTGCTCGACATCTTCCGGCGCAAGACGGCGCCGGCCTTCGAGGTGGCGCTGCGCGTCGGCGGCGCGCTGGCGGGCGCCAGCGAGGACGTCCGCGACGTCTTCGCGAAGTACAGCGAAGCGCTGGGCATCGCCTACCAGATCCGCGACGACATCGACGACCTGACCGGCACCGACGCGCCCGACGACATCGCCGCGCTGCGTCCGTCGCTGCCGCTCGCCGTCGGCGTCGAGCGCGCCAAGGGCCAGAAAGAGGAGGCGCACGCCGCCCTCCTCGCGGCGTGGCGGCGCGACACCACCGAGACGCCGGAGGCGCTGCGCGCCCGGCTCGTCGAGCTCGGCGCCGAGGAGCGCTGCCGCCGCCTGCTCGACTCCTACAAGGAGGAAGCGATCCGCTCGCTCGCCGTGCTCGAGGAGCCGACGCTGAAGGGCCTGCTCCGCCGCATCGTCGGCAAGATCTTCAACGACATCGAGCTGAAGGGCTGGTGCAGTGAGTTTGAGGCTCGAAATGCTGCAGGTCGCGAGGCTGGCGCCGACGCTACTGCAGTCGTCAATTGATCTCGTCGGCGGCTTCTTCCGCGAGCGCTACGACCCCGGCGGCGGCTTCGTCAACCGCGCCGGGCTTCCCGATCTCTACTACACGGTCTTCGGCCTCGAAGGGATGGCGGCGCTGCGCGCGCCGATCGACGCCGAACGCACCCGCGCGTACCTCGCCGGCTTCGGCGACGGCGCGTCGCTCGACTTCGTCCATCTGAGCTGCCTGGCCCGCTGCTGGGCCAATCTGCCCGACGCCACGCCGCCAGCCGACGTCCGCGCCCGCATGCTCGATCGCATCGCGACGTTCCGCTCCGCCGACGGCGGCTTCGCGACCGATCCCGGCGGCGACGCGGGATCGGCCTACGGCGCGTTCGTCGCGCTCGGCGCCTATCAGGACCTGCGCGAACCGGTGCCCGGCAGCGACGCGCTGATGACGCAGCTCCTGACGCTGGTCGCGACCGACGGCGGCCTGAACAACTTCGCCGAGGCGCCGGTCGGCCTGACCACGGCGACGGCAGCCGGGGCTGCGGCGTTGCGCCAGTTCGGCAAGCCGGTGCCCGACACCTTCGCGCCGTGGCTGCTGTCGCAGGCGCATCCGCAGGGCGGTTTCCGTGCGCTCCCCGGGTCGCCGATCCCCGACCTGCTCTCGACCGCCACGGCGATCCACGCGCTGGTCGGGCTCCACGCCGACATCACGGCGCTCAAGGAGCCGTGCCTCGATTTCATCGACACCCTGTGGACCAACCGCGGCGGCTTCTACGGCCACTGGGACGATGACATCCTCGACTGCGAGTACACGTACTATGGGTTGCTCGCTCTCGGCCACCTCAGCCTGTGACGAAGGTCGTCGCCATTTCCGATAGACGTCCCGCCGCGACCGGCCCCATGCCGGCCGACTGGCGGAGTTCGGCCCGCGCGGCGCTACTGCGGGCGCGGACGCCGGACGGCCACTGGGAAGGCCGGCTGTCGACCAGTGCCTTGTCGACCGCCACCGCCGTCATCGCCCTGGCGACCGCTTCCCGCGACGACTCCCCCAACGACTCCGGAGTCGTTCGGGAAGCCACGACCCGGATCGACTCCGGAGTCGTTCCCCGGATGGACTCCGGAGTCGTCGCCCGGCTCGTCGAGCGCGGGGCAGCCTGGCTCGCAGCGCACGCCAACGCGGACGGCGGCTGGGGTGATACGCCGGACAGCCTGTCGAACATCTCGACGACGGCGCTGGTCTGGGGCGCGCTCAACGTGGCGCAGTCGACACCAAGCACCGCGATCGCGGCGCTGGGCGCCTCCGCCTGGCTGACGCGGGCCGCCGGCGGCGTCGACGCGGTGTCGCTGCGCCGCGCCCTCGACACGCGCTACGGCAGGGACCGGACGTTCTCGGTGCCGATCCTGACCGCGCTCACCGTCAGCCGCCGGCTCGACGCGCAGGGGTGGCGACACGTCGCGCAGCTCCCCTTCGAGCTGGCCGCCGCCCCGCACCAGGCCTT
>JANOIR010000249.1:0-9709 GCA_031407765.1 Vicinamibacteraceae bacterium | reverse complement strand
TAGTAGTTGGCCCCGAGGAAGAGGTTCCCGATCAGGACCGCCTGGATGATGAAGAGCCACGAGAAGGCGCCGCCCATCATCGTGAGCCCGAGCGTCTGCGAGTAGGCGTAGATCTCCTTGGCCAGCCAGTAGCGCGCGCACTACGACTGGATGGGCTACATCGGCAACTTCGTCGCCATCTGCGCCTTCCTGCCGCTTCCCTTCGCGGGCTACTGGCTGGCCAAGGAGATCTACGCCTACTCGCAGACGCTCGGGCTCACGATGATGGGCGGCGCCTTCTCGTGGCTGTTCATCATTCAGGCAGTGCTCATCGGCAACCTGTTCCTCGCCGCCAACTACTACCTCTGGCTCGGCATGGGCCGGGTTGAAGGGGCGCAGCCGTTCCAGAAGGTCATCAAGTACCTGCTCATCGTCATCGTGCTGTGCTTCGCAGTCTGGGCGACGCCGCGATCGATCATCGCGACCGTCTCCGAGGTCCGGGCGATGCGCGGGTCGACGCATCCCGTGCTGGGCTTCCTGGGCGTGATGTCCGCGAAGAACACCGCCGTCAATATCCTGATCCTCACGACCTTCATGAGCTTCCTGCTCTACCGCCGGACGGGAAAGGTGGCCACGGTCGCGTGGGCGAAGACGGGCAACGTGGTGCAGCTTGCCATCTTCGCCGGGGTCGCGTTCTTCGTGATCTTCCTCGGCGTCTACGGCTACTTCGTCGAGGCGACGGTGAGGATCGGGCTCTCGGTGCCGCAGGTCCTCTCGGTCCTGCTCGCGATGGCGTCGATCACCGCCATCGACGTCTTCCTCTTCCGCGGCGCGAAGAAGACGGGTGAAGTGCGCTGGGGGCGCATCCCGGCGATCTCGCAGTACGTGCTGATCTTCATCGCGGTCACCTTCACCTGGCTCATGGGACTCATGGGCTACGTCCGCTCGGGGCTCCGCCAGCACTGGCATGTCTACGGCGTCATCCGCGACCGGTCGCCCGACGCCTTCACGCCCACGCTCGGTTTCGCCACGCAGGTCGTGTCGGTGACGGTGATCCTGTTCTTCCTGCTGATCGGCTTCGTGTTCTGGATCACGAGCCTGCATGACCGGCCCGATTTCGAGCGGCAGCCCAAGCCGCTCGGGCCCGAACCGGGTCCAGCCGAGGCGTCATGACGGTCCCGCACATCGTCCGGGTCGGCGCGCTCGTCCTCGCCACGACGGGGTTCTACACCTACGTCGGTCAGATGGTGCCGCAGAAGGAAGTGCTGCCTCCCGAAGACACCACCATCAGAAGCGACATGACCACCGCCGACATGGTCAAGATCGGCCGCGGAATCATGGAGGGCAAGGGCATCTGCCTGACCTGCCACACCGTCGGCAAGACCGGCGCGCTCCGGTTCCCGGACCTTGCGGGCATCGGCATTCGCGCCAAGACCCGCGTCCCGGGGCTGAGCGATGTCGAGTACCTGGCCCAGTCGATGTACGAGCCCACTGCCTACGTCGTCGAAGGATTCCCGCCGGCGATGCCGCCCATGAACCAGCCGCCGTTCGGCCTCACCGATCAGGAGATCCTCTGCGTGATCGCGGCCCTCCAGACACTGGGTGGCACGCCGACGGTCACGCTCCAGACGACGCACAAGTACCTCGGCGCTGCGGCCGCACCGGGCGCGGCACCGGCAGCTCCTCCTCCTCCTCCGCCGCCTCCTCCGACGGGTGCACCATGAACCTCCTGGTCGTCCTCGCCGTGGCCGTCGTGTTCGGCCTGCTCCGGTTCCGACGGGCGAGCCTGCTGATCTGGGCAGCGGCCTGGTGGGTCGGCATCTACGTCCTCCTGCGATTCGGATTCTCGACGCCGATTCCGTCGTCCGTCGTCTCCCTCTACATGGGCATCGTCTCCATCGGGATCCTGGCGTACGTGTCGTCGAGCCCGGAGCGCCGCGAGGCGATCGCCGGCCCGCTCGTGCGGTTCATGACGGAGAAGCGCTTCACGCCGCTCCTCGGCGTGACGGTCGTCGCGATCCCGGCGCTCGCCGCCGCGAACGTCTACGTCCAGATGAGTGTGCCGCTGCAGCCGCCCTTCTTCCCGCGAACCATCCATCCGGCCCCGCCGACCGAGATCACGGTCAACGGCAAGGCGATCTTGATCGATGCCGAGGACAACCCGTTCCGGCCGCTGGAACGGTCCAACCCGGTCGAGTTCCGCAAGCATGTCGAGAACGGGCGGCAGATCTACTACCGGAACTGCGTCTTTTGCCACGGCGACGACCTGGGCGGCAACGGCATGTTCGTCCACGCGCTGGATCCGATCCCGACCAACTTCGCGGACGGCGACACGATCGCGAGCCTGCGCGAGACGTTTCTGTTCTGGCGCATCGCCAAGGGAGGTCCAGGGCTGCCGGAGGAAGGAGGCCCCTGGGACACCGCGATGCCCGCGTGGGAGAAGATCCTGAAGGAGGAAGAGATGTGGGACGTGGTGCTCTTCCTGTACGACCACACCGGTGAGAGGCCCCGCGCCCGGGAGGAGGCGCACTAATGACCACTCGCCTGCTGTCGAGGATCGGCACGGCGGTCCTCATCGCGGTGTCGTGCGCGGCGGCTGTCCGATCCGTGCGAGCGCAGGAGCCCGACCTTGGCACCGACGCCCAGCGGGCGGCCGGCAAGCAGCTCTACGCCAGGAACTGCGCGCAGTGCCACGGCGAGAAGGGTGACGGCGAAGGCTACGCCACCCCGCACCTCCTGCCCAGGCCGCGCAACTTCACGAGCGGGAAGTTCAAGGTGCGGACGACGCCCAACGGGGCGCTGCCGACGCACGAGGATCTCGTCAACATCATCCGCCGCGGCATGCCCGACACTTCGATGCCGGCCTGGCCCAATCTGTCCGACCAGGACCTCACGAACCTGGCGCACTACCTCAAGACCTTCTCCCCGGACTTCGCCGACCGCGGGAGGATTCCCCAGCCGGTTGCGTTCCCGAGCGCGCCGGGCATGACCGCCGAGACCGTCGCGCAGGGGAAGAAGCTGTACGACGAGACGGGGTGCGCCCGATGCCACGGGACGCTCGGGCGGGGAGACGGCCCGTCGGCGCCGACGCTGAAGGACGATTTCGACCATCCGATCCGCGCGGCGGATCTCGCCCAGAGCTGGACCTTCCGCGCCGGGTCGTCGCGCGAGGACATCTTCCGGACGATGAGCACGGGGTTCAACGGGACGCCGATGCCGGCCTTCGTCGATGGCCTCACGCCGGAGCAGCGATGGGCGATCACGGACTACATCGTCTCGCTGTCGGGGACCGACGGGCCAGGCTACGCGAACCTGGTGATCGCCAAGCCCGTCCAGGGATCGATCGACCTGAAGAAGGGAGCCGCGAGCTTCTCGTCCGCGCCGGCGGCCCGCCTGCCGATCATCGGGCAGATCATGGAGCCCGGACGCGCGTTCTCGTCGCCGGCGACGTCGGTGACGGTGCAGGCGATCTACGACGCCGAGTCGATCGCCCTGCTCGTGCGCTGGCACGACCGAACCGCGGAGAAGACCGGCCAGAACGATCCGACGCTGCCCGTCCCCCCCGAGGAGGAGGTGGTGTCGACGCCGGCCGCGGCAGCCACCGGGGGGAACCCGTTCGGCGATGCGGAAGTCGCACCAGCCGCAGCCCAGGCAGCGCCGCAGGATCCGTTCGCCGATGCGGCGGGGCCAGCCGCACCGGCATCGGAGTTCGCCGACGCCGTGGCGATCCAGATTCCGACGGAGGTCCCGACCGGCGCGCGCAAGCCGTACTTCATCTTCGGCGACGCCCAGAACCCGGTGGACCTCTGGTTCTTCGATCTGGCCCGCGCCGATCCGATCCTGTTCACCGGCAAGGGCAGCGCGAGCATCACGCCGGGCGATGCCGCGGGCCTCACCGGGGTCGCCAGCTACGACCAGGGTGAATGGTCGGTCATCTTCAAGCGACCGCGTCGCCCCGCCTCCGGGGTGGCGTTCACCCCTGGAACCTTCATGCCGATCGCCTTCTCGGTCTGGGACGGCTTCACGCGCGAGCGTGGCAATCGACGAGGTCTCACGCAGTGGAAGTCGATCTACCTCGAGCCCGAAAACGTCCCCTCCCCCGCCGGCCCGATGATCACCACGGCGGTCTCCCTGATCGGGCTCGAGCTGGCCGTCATCGGCTGGGTGCGGTGGCGTCGCGGTGCGCGGGACCGCGAAGCGCTCGACGGTGAACAGAAACGACAGCCGGCCACGAACGTGTGAGCGGCTAGTGAGGATCCGATGTACAAGAGCATCTACGTTCCCGTCGACAACTCAGACCACTCCAACCGCGCCGTCGCCTGCAGCGTCGCGCTGGGCAAGGCGTTCTCGGCGACGCTGGTCGGCTGCCACGTCTACGCCGCCAAGCTGCACGACTATCGATTCCGGCAGATGGAATACACGCTGCCGGAGGAGTACATCGACGAGGTCGAACTGGAGCGCCAGCGGAAGATCCACGACAGCCTCATCACGATGGGCCTGAAGCTGATCTCCGACAGCTACCTCGATGGCATGTCGCGTCTGTGCGGGGCGTCCGGCCTGGCGTTCGAGCCGCGGATGATGGACGGGAAGCATCACGCCGAGATCCTCAAGGATCTGGCCGGCTCGCGGCACGACCTCGTCGTGATCGGCGCCCTGGGGATCGGGCGCGCCCGGGACAGCGTCATCGGCTCGGTCTGCGAGCGTGTCGCCCGTCAATCAGACCGCGACGTCTGGGTCGTCAAGCATGTCCCGGAGGCGGGCGAGGCCGAGCGGGACACGATCCTGGTCGGTGTCGACGGCAGCCCCCAGTCGTTCGGCGCGCTCATGACCGCCATCGACCTCGCACGCACGTTCGGCAAGAAGGTCGAAGCGATCGCCGTCTACGACCCCTATCTGCACTACTCCGTCTTCAACGGCATCGTCAACGTCCTCACCGAGCAGGCGGCGAAGGTCTTCCGCTTCGAGGAGCAGAACCAGCTCCACGAGGAGATCATCGACACCGGGCTCGCGCAGATCTACCAGTCGCACCTCGAGGTCGGCGAACGGATGGCGAGCGAGGCCGGGATGGTCATCAAGAAGACGCTCCTCGACGGCAAGCCCTTCCAGAAGATCATCGATCACGCGCGCAAGACGAACCCCTGGCTCGTTGTGCTGGGGCGGATCGGCGTGCACAGCCCGAAGGACGAGACGGCGCTGGGGAGCAACGCGGAGAACATTCTCCGCGCCGTGCCCTGCGACGTCCTCCTCTCGACCCGCCTCGAGGTCCCACGCCTCGACGTGCGCGCCGAAGAGACCATCCGCTGGACGCCTGAGGCCGAGGCGCGCATGACGCACGTGCCCGAGCAGGTCAAGGGAATCGCCCGCACCGGCGTCCTGCGCCTGGCGCTCGAGAAGGGGCACTCGGTGATCACGAACGCGGTGATCGATGAAGCGATGGATCGGTTCATGCCGAAGAGCGCCTCGGCTGCGACCAAGGCGCTGGCCGAAGCGGTGGCCCTCGAGCGGGCGAAGGCCGGCCCGGTGTCGATGTGCCGGGCCTGCGGCGTCGCGGCCACGCAGAGCGGCGCCGTGAAGTGCACGGTCTGCGGCGCGACGGATTTCGAGGTGATCTCCCAGGAGATGATCGAGCGGATCGCGGAGGTGGAGGGCGGACTCCAGGAGGAGACCACCTACGACGGCCGCAAGCTGCGATGGTCGGAGGATGCCCGGAAGGGCCTCTGGACCATGAAGAACGCCTACCAGCGCCGCCGCGTCAAGGCGCGGGTCGAGAAGCGCGCGCGCATGATGCGGCTCGACGCGATCACGCTCGACTTCGCCCGGCAGGTGATCGAGGAGGAGACCGGGTCGCCGCTCGAGATCGTGGCCCCCTCCCCCGGCACGGCCCGTGCGCCAGCGGCCGACGCCGACGGCGCCGCCGTCGCCAGCGTCCTCCCCGCCAGCGCCGCCGGGAGCGAGGCCCGGCTCGTCGCGCGCGACGAGCGCAAGAACCCGTTGATCTCGCCCTTCGAGTGGACGAGCGACGCCGTGCAGCGGGTCTTCCGCGTACCGGCCGGCTTCATGCGGAACAAGACCCAGGAGCGTATCGAGGAGCTGGCGCGGGAGCGCGCGGCCACCGCGATCGACCTGGCGCTCGTCGAGGACGGCATCGAGTTCGGCAAGCGGATGATGGCCGAGATGATGGCGACCTACTCCCCGCCCTCGTCTTCTGGGGGCGCGAGCGCCGGAGGCCCTGGCGCGGCGCGCGCAGCGGCCGCCCCGTCCGCGGCGGCCTCCGGCGCGCCCGCTGAGGACGCCCCGGGCGCGGCGGGTGGCGGCTACCTGAACGAGGTGCGACGCTGAGGCGCGGTCCGGCGACGAGCGAACTCAGGTTACGCAAATGGCAGCGTATCGCTTCTGTCGCACGGACGACATCGCGCTGCTCGTCGACGCGCTGAACCGGTGCTGGGCACCGTACGTGCCGGACGAGCCACCGATGACCGCGGCCGTCTTCAAGCGATCGATCCGCGACCTGCAGGTCTGGTGCAGCAGCTGCATGGTCGCGTTCTCGGGCGCCGACCCGGTCGGCGTCCTGATCGGCGCCAAGCGGCCATCCGGCACGCTCGTCCAGCAGATCGCGGTCCATCCCGATCATCGGCGGCACGGTCACGGCCGTCACCTGCTGGCCTCGCTCGGCTCCAAGCTCTCGATTCTGGGCCCGCCTCGGATGGTCGCCGAGATTCCCGAGGCCCTCGCCCCGGCCTGTGAGCTGTTCAGCGCAAGCGGATATATGGAGGAAGCGGTCTTGACGGACTACGTCATCCAGCCTGACTCGGATGAGGTCCCAGGGATGTTGGACGCCGGCCGGTTCGTGATTCCCGTCACGGTCGACGATCTCGCCGCCAACGGGCTCCTGGACCAGACCGACGCGGAGACCTGCTGGGAGCGCTCGGTCGAGACCCTCGTGGCGAGAAAGGCCGACATCACCGGACTGGCCGTCGCCTCCGACGAGCGCATCGAGGCCTACCTCCTCCACGTGAACGACGGCGAGATCGTGTCGCTCGGCTCGTGCATCGAGGACGGTGGGGCCAGCCTGAAGCCGCTCGTTTCCCGACTGCGGGCACAGGGCGTGCTGAACCTGCGGTTCCCGAAAGTCCACCCGGCGGAGGTCTCGACGCGACTGCTCGACACACTCGGTTTCCGCCCCACCAGCCGGCATCTCGTGTACGCCGCGAGGGCGGGGGGCGCCCAGGCCGCTCGGGGCGAGGCTGCGACACCGTGAAGGGTTACCACGACATCGTCGGCGACGGCGGCTCGAGAATCCTCGAGCAGGTTGCGGAGCAGCGCACCCGCATCACCGACGGGCTGGCCGGGGTCCGACACCTGGTCGCCATCGGGTCCGGCAAAGGCGGCGTCGGCAAGAGCACGCTGACGCTGCACCTGGCGGGCGCCCTGCGGGCGCGTGGCCTTCGGGTCGCGATCCTGGACGCGGACTTCAACGGCCCCTCCCAGGCGCGCATGGCGGGCGTCCAGGGGGCCTTGTTCGTGCCCGGCGGCCACAAGGTCGCCCTGCCGCGGACCAGCGACGGGATCGGCGTCTTCTCGATGGGATCGGTGATCCCGGAGTCGGAGGCGCTCGAGTTCGAGAGCGCGGCGCACGGAGAATCACACACCTGGCGCGCCACGCGGGAATTCGCGCTCCTCGGCGAGATTCTCGGGGCCTTCGAGTGGGGAACGCTCGATCTGCTGCTGTTCGACCTGCCGCCCGGAGCCGAGCGGACCGTTCAGTACGCCGAGTTCCTCGGGCCGCGGACCTCGTTCCTGCTCGTGACGATTCCCTCCCAGGTGGCACGCGGCGTGGTCGCGCGGTCGGTGGCGGCCCTGTCGAAGGGGCCCCATCGGCTCCTCGGCTACGTCGAGAACATGAGCGGCTACTACTGCCGCGACTGCGACGCCATCAGGCCTCTCTTCGATTCGTCCGACTCGGGCCCGCTGGATCGGGCGGGTCTGGGCATCCCGTGCCTCGGGACGGTCCCCTTCGATCCCGAGGTGGCACGGCTGTGCGATCGGGGCATTCCCCTGGCGACACGGCCCGATACACCCGTTGGCCATGCTCTGGAGCAGGTGGCGCAGCACCTCATGGACAGCCTCGACTCGACGACGCCAGCCTCCGCTCACGCGGCGCGTGCGCTGTAGCCAGGCCAGGAGCCTCCCCGATGAAATTTCTCTGCGTCCCGTGCGACAGCCCGATGAAGCTGCAGGCCATCGGTCCGCCCGAAAGCGGCTCGCTCTCGGTCGTCTACGCGTGTCCCGAGTGCGGCTACGAGATGGCGATGCTGACCAATCCCTACGAGACCCAGGTCGTCCAGTCGCTGGGCGTGCGGATCGGACCGGCGGTGGACCCCGGCGGAGCGGGAGCGGGCGCCACGACGTCCGGCACCGGTTGTCCGTTCGCGGCGATGATGCCAGGCAAGGACGGCGGCACCGAGGCGACACGAGCCGCCGAGCACGTCCCTGTGCGGTGGACCTCCGCCGCCGAGGCGCGGCTCGCGAACATCCCGGCGTTCGTGCGGCCCATGGCGCGGACCGGCATCGAGAAATTCGCCGTGGAGCGGGGGGTCGCCGAAGTGGACGAGACGATCCTCGACGCGGCCCGCGACTTCTTCGGCATGTAGGCCAGCCCGGTGGTTCGCATGAACGCCAGCCCGTTCGCCCGGCCCTACGTCGTGTCCTGGAATCTCACCTACCGCTGCAACCTCGCCTGCGAGCACTGTTATCTCGATGCCGGCGGCGCGCCACTGGTCGATACGGAGAGCTTCGCGGATCGGAGTGAGCTGGACACCGAGGGCTGCTTCAAGGTCATCGACGAGATCGCCGCGTTCGCGCCCGAGTGCGTGACCATCCTCACGGGCGGCGAGCCGCTGCTGCGGCGCGACATCCTCGAGATCGTCCGGCGCGCGGCCGGGCGTGGGTTGTGGGTCGTCGTCGGCACCAACGGGGTGCGCATCACCGAGAACCTGGCGCAGCGCCTGGCGGAGGCCGGCGCGCGAGGACTGTCGCTGTCTCTCGATGCGCTCGATGCGGATCGTCACGACCGCTTCAGGAAGGTGCGTGGCGCCTGGCGCAACACGGTCGAGGGGGCGGAGATCCTCGGCCGGACCGGCCTCCCCTTCATCGTGCAGACGACTGCCGGCTCCCACAATCTCGGCGAGCTCGATGCCATCGCCGACTTCGCGCACACGCGCCTCGCCGCCAAGGTCTGGAACCTGTACTTCCTGGTGCCGACCGGACGCGGGCAATTCGTCTCGGACATCACGCCCGCGCAGTACGACGAGGTGCTGGCCTCGCTCTACCGGATCCAGCGCACCTACGCCGGCCGGATGCTCGTGAACGCGAAGTGCGCGCCGCACTACATCAAGACGGTGCTGGAGCACGCCGCCGGGCAGGGCGATCCGGTCCCGACGGAGGCGGAGCAGGCGGGCGGCGCCCAGGCTTCATGGCCCGGCATGGCCGGGATCAGGGTCTACTCCGGCGGGGCCGGCGGCGGCCCGGCGGGCACTCACTACATGGGTATCCGGCCCAACGGGGACGTCACCCCGTGCCCGTACCTCCCTGTCTCCGCCGGGAGCCTTGGCTGCGGGATCCGGGCGGAGCTCTGGTCATCCTCGGAGGTGTTCTCGGTCGTGCGCCGCCGGGCCTCGCTCGGCGGGCGTTGCGGAGCGTGCGAGATGAACGGCCACTGCGGCGGCTGCCG
>JANOIR010000647.1:0-5185 GCA_031407765.1 Vicinamibacteraceae bacterium | reverse complement strand
TGTCCACGCGCTCCTGCTCCGACCACTGCCGTTCGTTGATCCCGCCCGCCTTGTCTGGATTGCCAACGGCGAGTCGGCGAACCTGTCGTCGCAGACCATCCAGGTCGACAACCTCCTCGACTTCCAGCGACAGAGTCGGGCGATCGTCGATGCGGCGGCGTTCTCTCCGTTCTACGGCGTCGGCGCCATTCGCCTGACCGGCGGCGGTCCGCCGGAAAGGGTGACGGCGGTCCCGGTGACCGAACGCTTCTTTCGAGTGCTCGGCGTCCAGCCGCTGGCCGGACGATTCTTCACCGCCGAGGAGTGCCGTTGGAATGCGACCAAGGCGGTGGTGCTCGCGCATGGCTTCTGGCAGCGCCGTCTGGGCGCCGATCCCGGCATCGTCGGCCGCGCCATCGTCCTTGACGGCGTGGCGACCACCGTGGTCGGCGTGCTCCCGGCATCGTTCGATTTCGCCGCGACCTTCACGCCCGGCAGCCGCGCCGATTTCTTCGTGCCGTTTCCGCTCGCTCCGGAGACGAACCGGCGGGGCAATACCCTGGCGGTCATCGGCCGGCTCGCCCCGGGGGCCGACCTGGCTGCAGCGCACGCGGAAGCCGCCGTCATCGGCCGCCGCCTCGAGGCGGCTCGTCCGAGCTTGCAGCGGCGCAACGGCTTCCGACCACGCCTCATCACGCTTCGCGATCATGTCAGCGGGGGCTTCACCACGCCGCTGCTCGTGCTCGCGGTGTCGGTTGGATTCCTGATGCTGCTCGTCTGCGCGAATCTGTCCAATCTGCTGCTCGCGCGTGCCGCGCAACGGGCGCGGGAAATGGCCGTCCGCACCGCGCTTGGCGCTCGACGTGTGGTCCTGGTCCGGCAGATGCTCGTGGAAAGCCTGGTCCTTTCAGGGGCGGGCGCCGCGTTCGGGCTGCTCCTCGCGGTCGCCTGCACGACCGTGCTCGCGACCCTCGACGCCGGGGCGTGGCCCCTGCACGGGGCTCGCGTCGATGCCGCCGCCCTCGGCTTCACCGTGGCGATGGCGGTGACCACCGGTCTCGCCTTCGGGCTGCTCCCGGCGCTTCGCGTCTCGGGCGAGCATCCTCAACGGACGCTGAAGGATGGCGGACGCGGCGTCCGCGGGCCCAGCCGCGACATCACGCGTCGCGCCATGGTCGTCGCCGAGATCGCGCTGGTCTGTGTGTTGCTGACCGGCGCCGGGCTGCTGCTGCGGAGCCTCGTGCGCGTGCTCGACGTGTCCTTGGGCTTCGAACCGCGGAGCCTGCTGGCCATGCGGGTCGATCCGCCGGCCTCGCACACAGCCCGCGAACGTCGCAGCGCGTACTTCGACGCCATCGTGCGCGGGGCTGGCAGCGTCCCGGGCGTGGAGGCCGTAGGGCTGACCGACGCGCTGCCGCTGGGCAGCAACACCGGGTGGCGCCGATGGGACGCGTCGGCAACGAAAGAGCGTCACGAACGCGAGGGGATTGTGCAGCCGCTGGTCCGCATGATCGACGAAGGGTACCTGGCGGCGATGCGCATCCCGCTGCACGCCGGCCGGGCGTTCGCCTCAACCGACACTGTCGGATCCGAACCTGTCGTCGTCGTCAACGATGCGCTCGCGCGTACGCTCTGGCCAGGCGCCGACCCCGTCGGTCGGATGTTGCATACCCAAGGTGAGGAGCTTCGCGTCGTCGGCATCGTCGGTGGGGTCAGCTACTTCGGGCTCGAGCGGGAGACTGAACCGGAGATGTACTTGCCCCTCCGGCAGACCGGCGATGGTCACCCGGTCGATCTCGTCGTCCGCGGCACCCAGCCAGACCCGGTCGTCGCCAACAGCGTGCGGGCGGCCCTGCGGCGTGTCGACCCCGGCCTGCCCGTCGCGGACGTCACGACCATGGACCATCTGATCGACCGGGCCGTGTTCGCACGGCGGTTCGTCGCCTGGCTGATCGGCGGCTTCGCTGCCTTCGGGCTGGTGATTGCGTCGCTCGGGCTGTATGCGGTGATCGCCCACTCGGTCGCGCAGCGCACGCACGAGATGGGCGTTCGGCTTGCGCTCGGCGCCTCGCCGCGGACCATCCAGCGCAGCGTGCTCTCGCAGACGGCGCGGCTGACGCTCGTGGGGCTGGCGACCGGCCTGCCGGCGGCATGGAGCCTGGGGCGCGCGATCCGTAGCCTGCTGTTCGGCGTCGTGCCTTCGGATCCGATCACGTTTGCGACCGTCGCCGGCGTAATTGCCGCGGTCGCGCTGCTCGCTGGCTACCTGCCGGCGCGTCGCGCCTCGCGCATCGACCCGCTGCAGGCACTCAGGCAGGACTGAGCGGGCGGTTGGAGCCCCGGCCACGCGGGAATGGAGCTGCAGCCCCAACCCGCCGTGGACCGAGACCGCTGACATCGCCGAAGCCGCCTGATTTCATTGACGAATCTCGAGCCGGCCGGCTTGGCATCGCGGTTGCTCTAAGAGAGACCGTGACCGACCGATGGGCGGCCGGAAACCAAACCACCTGACTCGATTCGAAAGAGAGACACACCATGGCGGAAAAGATGACGCGCGGCCAGATCCAGGACCTCGTTGGCAAGTTCGCGACCGAGAACCCGAAGTACCGTGTGGCTCTGCTGAGCAACCCGAAGGGCACGATCGAGAAGCAGCTGAACACGCAGCTGGGCGCGGTGACGGTCAAGGCCGTTGCCGACACGGCGGACACCGTTCACGTGGTGATTCCGTACGCGGCTGCCGAGGGTGAGCTGTCGGACGCCGACCTCGAACGCGTCGCCGGCGGCAAGCAGGACATCACGGCGAACTGCCTCGTGCTCGGTGGCACGGCCGTCTCGAACACCGTGATGCAGCTCAACCTGTGATGTAGCCAACAGGAACCGCGGACAGCCGACACGATATCGGCCACCGCACCCGAAGGCGCTCGTCCGACAGATGTCGGGCGGGCGCCTTCACCTTTTTGGGGGGCAGTACAATGGCCTGCAGGTTCGCAGCGTCGCGGCCAAGGAGGCTGTCACATGCTGGTCATCCTGCACGTGCTCGCGTTGCTGGCGGTGCTCCAAGCCCCGCCGCCGCCGGCCACCCATCCGCTCGACCCGCTGACCGCTGACGAGATCGCGCTGGCCGTCCAACTGGCGCGCGCCGATGCCCGCGTGGCGACCGCGGCGTTGCCGTCGGTCGTGCTCCTCGAGCCGGCCAAGGCCGACGTGCTGGCGTGGCAGCCCGGCCGGCCGATCGTCCGGCGGGCCCGCATCCACGCGATGACGTCCGCGCACGTCTACGAGCTGCTCGTCGATCTGACCGCGCGGCGTGTCGTATCGGTGACCGAGCGGCCGGACTTCGAGCCTGCGATCACCTACTCGGAGGTGGAGGCGGCGGCGCTCGTCCTCTCGCATCCGCCCTTCGTCGCCGGGCTGGCGAAGCGCGGCATCACCGACCTGACCAAAGTATTTTGTGCGCCGTTCTCGGCCGGCTACTTCGCGCGCCCCGAGCACGAAGGCAAGCGCCTGCTGCGCGTGGGCTGCTTCGACACGCGGCGATCGACGACCAACGTGTTCGCCTGGCCGATCGAGCGCCTCTACGGGCTGGTCGACCTGCGGGCGCGCCAGGTGATCGGCGTCACCGATGGCGGAGTCGTCCCGATTTCACCGGCCGACTTGAACTACTCGGAGGCGGCCGTCGGCGAGCTCAGGCCGGCGCGTAAGCCGACCGTACAGACCCAGCCCGAGGGCTCGAACGTCCGCCTCGAGGGTCACAACGTCACCTGGGGCCGCTGGCGCTTCCACATGCGGCTCGATCCGCGCGTCGGCACCGTGATCTCACTGGCGCGCTGGGACGACGGCCGCGCGACACGATCGGTCCTCTACCAGGGCTACCTGTCGGAGATGTTCGTGCCCTACATGGATCCGGACGATGGCTGGCAGTCGCGCACCTACTTCGATACCGGCGAGTACGGTGCCGGTGTGCTGGCGACGCCGCTCGAGCGCGGCGTCGACTGTCCAGCGACCGCGGCCTTCCTGCCGGCGGCGTTCGCCAGCGACAAGGGCGACGCGTTCACGACGCCGGACGCCGTGTGCGTGTTCGAGCGCAGCCTCGGCGAGCCGATCTGGCGGCATCGCGAAACCGTGAACCAGACCTACGAAGGCCGCGCCGGCGTCGAGCTCGTGGTCCGCATGGCCGCGACGATCGGCAACTACGACTATCTGTTCGACTGGGTCTTCTCCGACGCCGCCGAGATCGAGGTGCGCGTCGGCGCCACCGGGATCGATGCCCTGAAGGGCGTGCTGACGGCACGCATGAGCGACGCGTCGGCAGCGGCCGATACGCGGCACGGCACACTGGTGGCGCCGAACCTGGTGGCCGTGCACCACGACCACTACTTCAATTTCCGCCTGGATCTCGACGTCGATGGCGCGTCCAACAGCGTCAGCCACGAAGTCTACCGTCCGGTGTTGCTCCCCGCGGGCTCGCCACGCCGCAGTCTCTACGTCGTCGAGCCGCGCATCGCCGCGACCGAGAAGGCCGCGCAAGTCGCACCGCACGGCGGCCCCATGAAGGTGCGCGTGGTCAACGAGGCGCGGAGCAACGCCGTCGGCAACCCTGTGTCCTACGAGATCGCGGCGGTCAACCACGCCGAGCTGATGCTCGATCGGCAGGACTGGCCGGCGCGCCGGGCCCGCTTCCTCGAACACGATCTCTGGGTGACACCGCACGCCTCGTCCGAGCGCTATGCCGGCGGCGAGTCGATGGTCGGCAGCAAAGGCGATGACGGCCTGGCGGTGTGGACGGCGAAGGATCGACCGATCCGTAACCAGGATCTCGTCGTGTGGGTGAATCTCGGCATGCACCACTTCACGAGGGCCGAGGACGTGCCGGTGATGCCGATGGTGTGGCACGCCTTCCGGTTGCGTCCGCACAACTTCTTCGACCGCAATCCGGCGATCGATTTGCGACGCGACGCGTCGGCGGCCACAGCCACGAAGCCCTGAGCTCGCACCCGATTCCCGCGGATGGAGCCCAGGCCACGTGGAATGGAGCTGCAGCCCCAACCCGCCCTCCGTCGCATCCGGCGGCTTCGCTGGATAGACCTGATTTCATTGGCGAATCTCGAGCTGGCCGGCTTGGCACCGCGGTTGCTCTAAGAGAGACCGTGACCGACCGATGGGCGGCCGGAAACCAAACCACCTGACTCGATTCGAAAGAGAGACA
>JANOIR010000607.1:0-31028 GCA_031407765.1 Vicinamibacteraceae bacterium | reverse complement strand
CGTTGGCGGCTGCAGCCGCCAACGTCCACGGCCCCGTCGGAAGGTCTCGTTCCAGAGTCACTCGGGCAGTCACTCGGGTCGGGGTTCGGTTCGTGCCAGCGCGGCCCGTGCCGCGTCGAGCGCCCGCTTCATGTCCTCGTCGCCCGACCGCAGCTTGAGCGCGGTCTCGTAGTGCTCGACTGCTTCGCGCAACCGACCTTGCTGCGCAAGCAGCGCGGCGAGGTTGTAGTGAGCATAGGCGTGTCCGGCGTCGATACGGATCGCCCGCGAGAACATCTCCGCAGCGCGACCCACCTGGCCCCGCATCGCGAGGGCGCTGCCGAGATCGTTGAGGGCGCCGGCATCGTCGGGCTTCAGTACCAGCACCCGCCGCAACTCCTCGATGGCTGAACGGGTCTCCCCGCCCCTGAGCAGCGCCACGCCGAGGTTGTAGCGGGCGTCGGCGAACGTGGGCGAAAGACGCACGGCCCTGCGAAACTGCTCAATCGCCTCTGGCCTTTTGCCAGCCGCGAGGAGCGCCGCGCCAAGATTGTTGGCTGCGGCGGCCTCATCGGGTCGTGCGGTCGCGGCTGCGCCGAGATGCACCAGGGCGTCGTCCAGGCGCCCCATCGACTGGAGCGTGGCTCCCAGATTTGCATGCGCGACGAAGTCGCCCGGATACTTCTGCAGACGCCGGCGCATGAGCGCTTCCTGGAGGAGGTTCAGGTCGCCGCGCTGTCTCGGCAGTACTTGAATCCACAGGTGTCCCATCTCATCCGAGCTGCGATTGCCCGCAACGACCCGGCGCGGCGGCTGATTCGGGTTTCGTGGGTTGTCGCTCGAGTTGTCGTACCGATAGCGCATGGACACGACCGAGCCCTTCGGCAGCAACAGAGGCTTCGCCAGCCGGTACACCGCCTGCCAGTTCAGATCCCAGTCCTTGATGTGGATCACCGTCTTCCGGGTTCCGTCCGGTAGCGCGGCCGCGCCCACGAGATCCTTCCCGAGGTAGTGCGCGTGCGGATAGACCGCGAGAAGTTCCACATCGACGGGGACGGTGTAGGAGTCGGTGATCTCGAAATCGCGGACGCCCGGCGCGATGTCGAGCGCCCCATCGTGCTCCAGTTGCAGCAGCATCGGGAACCGGGTCGGCGCCCGGTCGGTGAAGTACAAGCCGATCGACGGCTGCAGCCGCTCCGGCTTGCCCGACGGCTGCAGGTGCACGTTCAGGACGAGATCGGTCCCTCGATCGATCCGCCACGCCATGTCATCGGGCTCGAGCGTTGGCGGCGTCCCGGGCTTCCAGAAGAGAAAGTGGCTGTCCGGTTCGAATCGATCGGACGCGACCTCGACGTCCATGCCTTCGAATCCCACATCGGGATCGGCCTCGTCGCGGCGCCGCGAGGCGCCCGTCCGGTCGACGATGACGTTGGCGTGGTGGACGATACGCTTGTTGCCGGCGAGGATCTCGATCGCGCGAACGTGACGCGAGGCTGCACCCGGCACGGGGAACACGAAGTTCCGAAACACGTCCTCACCTTCGGCGGCGAGCGTGTAGGCACGTGGCATGGTCAGCACCACATCCGGTTGCCCGAGCTGCCAGCCTTCCTGGGATACCAGAGGGGGCGGCGGGACGGCGGAGTCTCCCTCGACCATGTGCTGCGCTACCCACCGTCGGATGAGGTCGATCTGCGTATCGGTGAGCCCGCGCTCACCCACGAAATGCACGTCGCCTCGCTCGGGCGGCCACGGTGGCATGTAGCGGCGGCTGGTGGCCTTGACAATCTCGCGGGCGTGCTTCCGCACGTCTTCGTAGCGGATCAGGCTGAACGGTCCGGCACCACCGGGCTGATGGCACGGAACACAGTGCTCGTGCACGATGGGAGCGACGTCACTCCTGAAGGTGATCGCAGGACGGCCCCCTTCGCTCGTCGGCCCGGACCTCGAGCAACCCGTGACGACAAGCATGGCGAGCACGCCGACCATTCTCAGATGAGCGGCAGGGTGCCGCGCCGGCACGCGAGCTCCGGTGACGCACGTCATCGCAGGTCCGCGATGAAGCACCCGACCGCGTCCGTCGTCCGCGGCTGGACGGGAGTGCCCGCGAGGAGCGCGGTCAGGACCTCTCGCAGGTCGTGTCGCGTCGGCGAGGCACGGATTTTGTTCAGGTCCACGTAGCGGTCGTCAATGCGACCGCGATACACCATCCGTCGCTCGGCCGTGAAGACGGCGGCTTCGGGTGTCGCCCGCGCACCCGTAAGCGACACGAGGACGTGCCGAGGATCCCGCAGGGCCGGCATGTCATAGCCGTACTGGCGGACGTGGGTCCGAATTGCCTGCACGGGCTCGCCCGCATCGAGATAGACGAGCCGAAAGGCGACACGCTTCGGCCCGAACGCACGGTGCAAGCGCTGGATCTCCGGCGCGTAGCGATTCGCAATCGGGCAATCGGTTCGCGTGAAGATGACGACGATCGCGCGCGCGCCGGGCTGGTCGAGCGGATCGACGATCCGGTCGGCCAGGTCGAGGACACGGACGGGCCGGTCGGCGGCCGTCGTGCTCGCGAGCTGTGAGCTCCCCGACACCGCGATGATGAGCGTCGCGTGTGCCACGAGGCCGACGATCCAGAGCACTCGCGGGCCCCTCACGGCGGTAGTCTAGCAGCCGCGACCTTGGGGCGTCGCGCACCAGAACTACCTTTCGCGTTCTACCTGCGCGAGCAGCCCGCGGGCGGAGGCCCCTGATCTGCGCCGCCCTCAGCGGCGGCGCACCACGAGCGTCGGCGTGTCGTGCTGTTCGCGCGTGATCGACACGCCAGCCTGGTCGCGCAGCAGATCGATCAGCTCGTCGCGGGTGGCTACGGTGCGGGCGAGCTCGAAGCCGTAGACTCCGCGCAGGCCCGTCTCGTCGATCACCTGCCCGCCGAGGAACTCCTCGAACCAGCGCGCCAGATAGAAGAGCGGCACCGAGTGCACCGCGAAGGCCTCGAGCGGAAACAGGGGCGCGTCGTGCGGCCGCTGCATCACCAGATTGAAGGGCCCTATCGAAACGCAGCTGCCTGGCTCCGCCTCCCCGTAGTAGCGCAGCATCGGCCCGCTGTGCCCGGTGCTTGTGGCCACCCAGACATCGCGTGGCCGCGTCTCGCGTGTCACGGAAAGGTCGAACTGCTGCTCGATGCCATCGCGCCACGTCTGCTCGAAGGTTTCCCACGGTTCCGTCTGCGCGAACTGGATGTAGAAGTCGTACCGCGTGCCGTCGTCCAGACCGTCGGCGATGTCGATGTGCCAGCGGTTGCCGCGCCAGGCGTTGACGATGGCCTCGGTGAGGGTGTAGCCATAGGCCTGCAGCCCGGGACCGGAGGAGTTGGTGACCGGCTGCTGCGGCGGCGTCAGGTCGGAGTACAGGACATGGACGGCGCGTGACGGCACGAAGCGTAGCCAGGGCCACGTGAACGTGTTGGCGGGCACGCACGGTGGCCCAGGCCGCTCCGGCCGCTCCCCATCGCTGAGGAACTCGACGATCCGCCCGCGCAGCCGATCGAGTTCCAGGCCGCGCGACGTCAGCACATCGGCGGCGAGGGAGCCTTGTTCACAGAGCAGCCCGAGCAGCAGGTGCTCGGTCCCGATGTAATCGTGTGACAGGCGGTCGGCTTCCTGCGCGGCGTGGTGCAGCACGTGCATGGCGGCAGCGCTGAACGGGATCTCCATTGACTCGGGCATGGGCATCTTCGGCTGCGCGGGAACACGGCGGAGCACCTCGTCGCGAAGGTCGCCCAGGCCGGTGCCGGCATCCGCAAAGAGACGGCTGGTCAGTCCCTGGCCCTCGCGAATCAGCCCGAGCAGCAGGTGCTCGGTATCGAGGCTCGTCGATCCGAGCTGACTCGCCTCGTGGCGGGCGAAGAAGAGGACGCGACGTGCCCGTTCGGAAAAGCGCTCGAACATGAACACTCCTCACAACTGATGCAAGACCGGGGAGAGGACCAAGTTCTATTATCCTGAGCGCGGCATGAATCAGTCCTCCTATCTCGAATCGCTCTTTTCACTGTCCGGCAAGGTCGCCGTCGTCATCGGCGGCACCGGCGAGCTCTGCGGCGCCATGGCCGAGGGTCTGGCGGGCGCCGGCGCCGAGGTCGTCCTGGTCGGTCGCAATGCTGACAAGGCCAAGGCCCGCCTCGACACGATCGCCGCCGCCGGCGGGATGGCGTGGTTCCACTCCGCCGAGGCGACCAGCAAAGCCGAGACACAGGGCCTGCTCGACGCGGTGCTCGAGCGCAGCGGGCGGGTCGACGTCGTGGTCAACGGCGCGGGCGTCAACTCCGCCACGCCGTTCTTCGACATCAGCGAGGAGGAATTCGACCGCATCCTGAACGTCAACGTGAAGGGCGTGTTCCTCGGCTGCCAGGTGTTCGGCAAGTACCTCGTCGAGCGCGGAGAGGGCGGGTCGATCATCAACCTCGGCTCGATGTCCGGCATCGTGCCGCTGTCGCGTGTCATCACCTACTCGGCCTCGAAGGGCGCCGTCCACAACCTCTCGCTCAATCTCGCCCGCGAGTGGGCGCCGCACCGCGTGCGGGTCAACGTCCTCGTGCCCGGCTTTTTCCCGGCGGAGCAGAACCGGAAGATCCTCTCGCCCGATCGTGTCACCGCCATCCTCGGCCACACGCCTGCCAAGCGCTTCGGCGAGGCCCGCGAGCTGATCGGCGCCACGCTCCTGCTCGCGTCCGACGCCGCGGGCTCGTTCATCACCGGCGAGGAGCTCATCGTCGACGGCGGCTACCACGCCATGACGATCTGATTGGCGCCCATGTCTTCCATCAATCAGTTCCTCCTGACGAACGATTTGCGCATCGCGCAGAATCCCTGCGTCTCACCCGACTTCTGCCTCGACTGGGATGCGCTCCTGGCCGATGTGAAGGCCGGCAAGGTCATCGAATATTCCAAGAGCCGCTTCGCCACGAAGGCGGGGGAGTGGACGCTGCTGGAGAACGCCGCGGGCGACTGCGCCTGGAAAGTGTCGGCCGCGGCCACGGCCTCGCCCCTTGCCGGCGGCGCCGCGCTGACCGGCGGCGCCGCGCTGACCGGCGGCGCCGCGCTGACCGACGGCGCGACCGTCTTCCCTGCCACCTGGGCCAACCTGCTCACGTTGAAGAATCTCGTCCAGGAGCACGACGCGGCCTCGACCATCTTCTCCAGCACCGCTGGCACGCTCGGCCAGCGCACGATCGGCGTCGGCGCGCGCTTCACCACGCTGCACTGGCCCGCCGTCGAGTGGGCCATGAGCGCCCTCGATCTGGGCGTGACCGCCAATCAGAACAGCATTCCCCGCGAGCTCGTCTACGATGTCGACGCGATGCTCTCGGGCTCGCTCGACACCGTGCCGTTCCCCTTCATCGGCACCAACGTCCCCGAGGGCCATCAGGGCCAGAGCGTCGAGGGCATGAGCCACGGCTGCGTGCTGTCGAAGCTCAAGACCGGCTTCCACCATCGGAAGATCGCCTGGTCGTTCAACGCCGACCACCAGCCGATCGGTGGCAAGTTCGACAGTCGCGAGGACGCGCTGGTGCGCGGGTGTCTGCTCGCCAGCTACATCACCTTCGATCTGTCGCCCGAGCTCGCGCTCAACCAACCCGCCAGGCTCGCCGACATCCCGGCCGACATCGTGGCGAAGACGCGCGCGCGGGTCGCCGCCGCCGGCCTGACGCTGGACGACGCGGCCTTTGGCGCACTCATGGGCACCGTCTGGACGCCGATGCAGAAGATGAAGCGGCGGGATGAGAAATACGCCGCGGCTCGCGCTGCCGCGTTCACGACTGACGCCGGCCGCGGCTATCTGCGCGAGCTGTCGATCGACGAACTGCCCGGCCTGACCACGCCCGAGACGACCGCCGTGATGCTCGCGCTGTGCGAGGTGCTCGGCATGCCGGTCAACTTCGTCGCGCCCGCCTTCGGCTTCCAGAAGAACATGCCGTATCCGGACAACGCCGCCTTGCGGGCGCTGATCCAGAGGCAGTGGGACGTGTGCGCGACGTTCGGCGTCAGCATCGGCTTCCATTCCGGCTCGGGCAAATCGGCCGAGAATTACCGCGTGATGGGCGAAGTGACGGGCAGCCGGCTCGAGATCAAGACGAGCGGCCGCTACACCTATGAAATGGGCGTCGCGCTCTTCCAATCGACGAATGCGGCCGACCAGGCGCTGTGGCGCGACTGGTATCGCTTCACGCTGGAGCTGGCGCTCGCTGGCGCGTTCAGCCCCGACGCCACCGAGCAGACGATGGCCCGCACCTTCGTCGCCGACGCCCTCGCCACGTCCGGCAACCCGGTCGACGTGTTCGGATCGCCCGCCGCCTGCCGCGCCGCGCTCGAGGCCCTGCCGCCGTCGCCCGACCACATGTTCTTCTTCGAATACAACTTCCTCTATGTCCTCGCCGCCGGCGGCCAGCCGGCGAAATCCGCGCTCGGCGACCACTCGCCCGCGGGCTATGTACAGCGCGCGCGCTTCTACGCCATCAGTGCCGAGGCGCGGCTCCTCTACTCGAAGGGCGTCGCCCGCTATCTCATCTTCCTCGGCGAGACCACCGGTCTGGCGTCGGCGGAGCGCTGCGCGGCCGCCCGCACACGGCTGGCGGGCTACACCAGGCTCGATGCGATGCTGGGCGAGATCTGGACGTGACGCAGAAGGGCGTCGTCGGGACGGGAAGACGCTGGAGCAAACCAGTGGGCGCGCTGATGACGGGCATGGTGCTGGCGATCCTGCTGATCGCGGCCATCTGGATCTTCCAGCGTCGACTGATCTACTTCCCGTTCGGCGACGTGCCCGATCCCCGTCTCGTCGGCCTCGCGGCGGCCGAACCCGTGGCGTTTCCCACGACCGACGGCCTTCGGCTGCACGGCTGGCTGGTGCCGGCGCGCGAGCCGCGAGCCGGCACCACCATCCTCGTCTTCAACGGCAACGCCGGGCATCGCGGATTCCGCGCGACCCTTGCCGCGGCGCTACACGAGCGCGGCTACGGTGTCCTGCTCTTCGACTACCGGGGCTACGGTGGGAACCCCGGCACACCGACCGAGGCAGGGCTCGCCGAGGATGCTCGGGCGGCGCGGGCCTTTCTCCTCGCCCGCCCGGAGGCCGCGGCCCGGCGCCTGGTGTACTTCGGGGAATCGCTCGGCAGCGGCGTCGCCACGCGGCTCGCCGCGGAGCACCGGCCGGCGGCGCTGGTGCTGCGCTCGCCATTCACCTCGATGACGGACGTGGGCGCCTTCCACTATCCGTTGCTGCCCGTGCGCTGGCTGCTTCGCGATCGCTTCGACACGGCGAGTCGCATCGCCGGCCTCGGCTGCCCGCTGCTGGTGGTCGCCGGGGACCGGGACACCATCATCCCCTATGCACAGAGCCGGCGCGTCTTCGACGTGGCGGCCGAGCCGAAGCGATTCGTCACGATCGCAGGCGCGGACCACAACGATTCGGCGCTCGCTGACGGGCCGGACCTGGTCGAGGCGATCGATCGATTCCTGAAGACGCTGCCGGTGCCCTGAGCGAGTCAAAATCCGGCGACGACGAACGGGCGCGCGATCCAGGCGTCGTCGCCGCCGTCGGAGGGCGCGCGATCGCGGGTGAGGTCGGCGTCGAAGAGCCGGCGCAGGCTGTTGCCGGCCACGTCTTCGAGGTCGGGCGCCACGCGAAGCCGATGGGGACCCGGACGCCACGCCTCCGTCGGCGTGAACCGCCAGCGTCGATCCCCCTCGTCCACGTCGATGGTCCCCGTCACGCGCCGGCCGGCCGCGTCCTCGACCGCCATCCGCGAGGCGAGGAGCGCGCGATCGAGCGATTCGGCAAAGCGCACGACGAGCGGCGCGGTGGCGCCGCCCGGCGGATCGAGGTGCCAGGTGGACGGGTCCGGTGCCTCGCGATCGTCCGGGCCGGCGACGAGCTCGTGGTTGAAGCCGGCGCCGAGCGGCCGGCCGCGGCCGTCGCGCCAGCCGCCGTCGATCTCCAGTCGATACCGGTGTCCCGCCTGGAGCGGCGCTCCCAACTCCTCGTGGCCGCGCAGGCCGCGCTTGATCCGGCCGGGGTCGACGAGCAGCGTCAGGCGGCGGCGCGTCGGATCCCAGAGCTCCTCCTGCAGCTCGAGGAACGCGCCGTCTACGCGCCGCCCGTCCGCCTCCACGAGGCGCACGCGCTCCCGCGCCTCGCCGATCGACATCGAGGCGGAGAACACCACGTAGAGGCGGAGCAGGTTGGCCGGCACCTCGCGCGTGGCGGGATGCACCGCCTGCACGACGGTCGCGGTGGCCCCCTCGGCGAGCGGGCCGGCCAGGATCGCCAGCCAGCCGGCCACGGCGGCCGCGGTCAGCACGCTCGACGCGACGAGGGCCCGCGTGCGCATCACAGGTATTTCGTGGGCTGGGAGCGCAGGTTGAGCGAGCCGTCGGCCACGTTGCGCTGCAACATGAGAATGGCGTCGCTGCCGAGCAAATCGAGCTGCAGCACGCCGACGATCGCCAGGGAGATGTACGGCGTGCCGAACGACTCGTAGATCTGCGTGGACTGGCGGGTCAGCGGATCCGACCGGTCGATGTCGGCGGCGGCGATCCGCATCAGCGTGCGGTTGCTGTTGGCGACGATGACGTGCTTCGTGCCGTCGCGCTCGATCGCCACCATGTCGTGCGGGCGGTTGCCGCCACCGAGCTCGGCGAGTGTCGCGCCGCGCAGGTGCTTCGCGCCACGCAGCGCCGACAGGTCGAAGGCCGCCAGCGGCGCGCAGCCGTAGCCCGCGAGCAGGGCCGGCTTGCCCTTCACCGTGAACGGAAGGAACGACTCGATCGGTGACGCCGTCTCGTACCGGCCGTGCGACGTGTGGTAGATCTCCAGCGTCGTCGCCGCCGCCTTCGTGGTGAAGGGATACCCCACGCGGCGCAGCGTGGAGGCGAACGCCTCGTTCGAGAGGCCGGCCACCAGGAGCTCGCCGTCGGTGAAGGCCAGATCCGTCACGGTCATCGTGCGCGAGCTTGCGCCCCAGGGCGTCTTGGCGTCCTCCGCCGGCGCGTCCAGGAGGTCGAAGCGGCCGCCGGATGCGCGCGGCGTGACGATCGACATCTGGCCGGCGAGCGTGGACCGCACGAGCACCGGTGTGCCGGTGTCGCCGCGGCCCTTCGACACCGAGAAGTACACGGCGCGTGTCCGCGGGTGCACGGCCATGTCGTGGATCGCGATCTCCTCGACCGTCGTCCCGAGGAGCGCCGCGATCTTGCGATCGACGTGTTCCACCTTGACATCGCCTGTGCCGGGATCCGGCTGCGCCTCCTCGATCGCCAGCGCGTGCACCGCGCCGCCACGGGAATCGCCGACGAACAGCACGCCGTCCGGCCCGAAGGCCAGAGCGCCCGCCGATCGCATGCCGGCGTTCGCGGCCGGGGCGGCCGCCTTGAGATCGCCAGGTCCCGAAGCCATCACCAGTGCCACGCCGGCGCCGGCCAGCACGGACACCACCATCGACGCGCGTCCGAACACCCTCATGTCGTCCTCCTGCGGAAAGATGCCGAGGGCAGCACTCTACGAACCGACTCCACCGGCGTCAACGCTCCAGGGACGATGCGCCCGGGCGTGGGACGAGCCGCAGCCCGCTGGGACGAATGACTGGCCCGTTGCCTGCGCGCCTACCTGCCCGTAGACTCCGCAAACGGGACTCGCGCATCCATGCCTCCGATCGACCCCCTCGGACCGGCCGCACGGCGATGGCAGCAGGCGGCGGTCCTCGCCGGCACCGCGCTGCTCCTGAGCGTGCTGGAGGTCGGCCAGGTCTACCTGCGCTCGACGATCGGCGGGCCGGCGATCCGTCCGCTCGAGGCACTCGGATTCGCGCTGCCGTTCTGGGCGGCGCTGGCGGTGTTGATGCCGCTGCCGGTTTGGATGGCGCGGCGCTATCCGCTGGCGAGCGGCGCCTCGGCGAACCTCGCGCGACACGGCGCCGCGGCTGCCGTCTTCGCGCTCGCCCATGCGGCGCTGGCCTCCGCCGTGAACTTCGCGCGGGCAGGCGGGTTGGTGCCCTTCGGCGCGCTCGTCTCGAAGGTGCTCAGCTTCGCGGTCGTCACCGACCTGCTGTTCTACCTCGCCATCGTCGGTGCGGTGCACGCCGCTGCGTACTACGCCGAGTCGCGGCAGCGGGAGCGGCAGGCCGCCGAGCTCCAAGCCAGCCTCGCGGACGCGCGCCTGCAGGCGCTGCGGGCGCAGATCAACCCGCACGTGCTGTTCAACACGCTCAACGCGGTGTCGGTCCTGGCCCTCAAGGGTGATCACGAGGCGGTGGTGCGGGTGGTCGGCCTCCTGAGCGAGCTGCTCCGCGCCTGCCTCGACGAGGGGCGCGGCCAGGAGAGCGCGCTCGCCGAGGAGCTGCGGATCGTGGACTGCTATCTCGACATCCAGCAGACCCGCTTCGGCGATCGGCTCGTCGTGGAGCGGGACGTGGACGCCACCGTGCTCGACGCGCTCGTGCCGACGATGGTGCTGCAGCCGCTGGTCGAGAACGCCATCACGCACGGCGTGACGACGGCGGCGGCGGGCGGCCGGGTGCGGATTGCCGCGCGCCGCGAGGGAGATGCGCTGGCCCTGACAGTCACCGACACTGGTCCGGGATTCGGGGCCTCGCCGGCCAACGGCCGCGGCCTCGGCCTGGCCAACACGCGGGCCCGCCTGACACAGCTCTATGGCCAGGGACACACCATGACGACAGGTCCGGCCGCGGGCGGTGGCGCGCGGGTGCAACTGACGCTGCCGCTGCATCGCGCCGCCGGACAGGAGGCCGGCTGACGTGCCGCGCCAGCTCCGCGTCCTCGTCGTGGACGACGAGCCGCTCGCTCGCGAGGGCGTGCGCCTCGTCCTGGCCCGCCTGCCCGACGTCACCGTCGTCGGCGAGGCCGGCGACGGGCGCGAGGCCGTAGCGGCCGTCCGGCGCCTGCGCCCGGATCTCGTGCTGCTCGACGTCCAGATGCCGGGGGGCGACGGCTTTGCGGTGATGGAGGCGCTCGCCGCGGGGCCGCTGCCGCTCGTGATCTTCGTGACCGCGCACGACGCGCACGCGGTGCGGGCCTTTGACGTGCACGCCCTCGACTACGTGCTCAAGCCGATCGTGCCGGCGCGGCTCGCCGAAGCCGTCAGCCGGGCGCGCGCGGAGATTGCTCGCGGCGTTGCCGATCGGGGCATGGAGCCCGCGACCGACCCGGCGGGGGCGGACGGCGGCCCAACCGTGGCGCCCTACGCGACGCGGTTCGCTGTCCGGGACCGCGACCGGTTCCTGCTGGTGCCTGCGGCTGACCTCGACTGGGTGGAGTCGGCGGCCAACTACGTCCGCCTCAGCGCGCGGGGCCGCGACTACCTGCTCCGTCGCACCATGACCGAGATGGAGCGGCGGCTCGACCCCTTGGTCTTCACCCGCATCCATCGCTCCACCATCGTGAACGCCTCGCGCATCCGGGAAATCCGGCCCGACCCACACGGCGACTTCGACGTCGTGCTGATCGACGGACGCACCCTCCGCATGAGCCGGAACTACCGCCACGGCCTCCTCGGCGCCGAAGGCCGTTGAGGCGAACAGGCCCCGCCGCTGGATGCGTGGCACGAGCGCGTTTCCCCTTGTGCTTCGACAAGAGAGGGCCTAGACTCTCTTGTCGAAGCATTAGGGGAGCCACGATGGGTGACGAATCGCCGCTGTTGCTGCCCCAGGGCACGCTCGATCTGCTGATCCTCCGCACGCTGGCCATCGAGCCGCAGCATGGCTGGGCCATCTCGCAGCGTATTCAGCTCGCCTCGAGCGACATGGTGCGGGTGCAGCAGGGCTCGCTCTACCCGGCCCTCCACCGCCTGGAACGCCGCGGCTGGATCAAGGCCGAATGGGGCTCGTCCGAGAACAACCGCCGCGCCAAGTACTACGCGCTTACCCGCAAGGGACGCGCCGAGCTCGAGTCGCAGACCACGGCGTGGCGCAAGCTGACGCTCGCCATCGGCCAGGTGTTGGACGTCTCCTGAGGCGGGACGGAGGAACGCATGCTCGACGATCTTCGCTACCGCCTGCGGGCGATCTTCCACCGCCGCGAGGTCGAGCGTGAGCTCGCCGAGGAGCTGCGGTTCCACGTCGAGCAGTACGCCGACGTCGAGGAGCGGGCGGGCGTGCCGCGCGAGGAGGCGCTGCGCCGCGCCCGGCTGGCGTTTGGCGCCATCGAGGCGATCAAGGAACAGAGCCGCGACCAGCGTGGGGTCGGTCCGATCGAGGTCGCCTGGCGGGATCTCCGCTACGCCGTCCGCACACTGGCGCGAACGCCCGCCTTCACCGTCGTCGCCATCCTCTCGCTGACGCTCGGCATCGGCGCCAACACGGCGATGTTCCAGGTGCTGAACGGGCTCCTGCTCCGCGAGCTGCCGGTCCCATCACCGCAGGAACTTGTCGAGATCAACCTGCCCGAGGCGGATCTCGATCGCGGGCGCGGTAACTTCCCACGCTACCTGGCGATGCCGTACCCGCTCTACGAGGAGCTGCGGCGGCGGCAGGAGGCGTTCTCGACGATGTTCGCCTGGGCCGACGAATGGTTCAACCTCGCTCCGGCCGGCGAGGTCCGGCGCGCGCCGGGCCTGTGGGTGAGCGGGGACTATTTTCCCGCGCTCGGGCTCACCCCCGAGCTGGGACGCCTCTTCACGCCGGAGGACGATCGTCCGGGCTGCGGCTTCCCCGGCGCGGTGGTCAGCCACGACTTCTGGCTGCGCGAGCTGGGAGGCGATCGGAACGCCATCGGCCGCACCATCAACGTGCACAGTGGCCAGGTCGAGGTCATCGGCGTGGCCCCTGCCGGCTTCACCGGGCTGCAGGTGGGACGCACCTTCGACGTCGCGCTCCCGATATGCTCGCTGGTCGCGTTCCGGCCGGACAGCACGCAGCTCACGAGCGGCACCACGTGGTGGATCACGCCGGTCGGCCGGCTGAAGCCGGGCTGGACGGTCGAGAACGCCGACGCGCACCTGCGCGCGATCTCGCCGGGCCTCTTCAAGGCGTCGCTCCCGCCTGACTACCCGGCCGTCAGCGTTGCCGCCTACCTCGGTTCGACGGTGACGGCCACGCCGGCGGCTACCGGCCGCTCGTATCTGCGCGAGGAGTACGAGACGCCGCTATGGCTGCTGCTCGCCATGACCGGCTTCGTGCTGCTGATCGCCTGCGCGAACCTCACGACGCTGATGCTGGCGCGCGGCGCCGTGCGGCAGCGCGAGCTCTCGCTGCGGCTGGCGCTGGGGGCGTCGCGGGGGCGGCTCCTGTCGCAGCTCCTGGCCGAGAGCGTCGTCATCGCCACGGCCAGCGCGGTCGCCGGCGCGTTGATGGCGTTCGTCCTGAGTCGGGGGCTCGTGCAGCTGATCGCCACCGCTCGCAACCCGATCGTGCTCACGCTGACGCCGGACTGGCGCGTCGTCGGGTTCCTCGCGCTCACCGGATTCGGCACTTGCGTGATCCTCGGCCTGGCCCCGGCGATGCGGGCGTCGCGCGGCAACCCCGGCGACGCGCTGAAGAGCGGCGGCCGCTCGGTCGCGGGCGACGCCGGCGGCCTGCGGTTGCGGCGTGGGCTCGTGGTGGCGCAGGTGGCCGTGTCGCTGGTCCTCGTCGTGGCCGCGTTCCTGTTCGCGCGCAGCTTCGGCAACCTGCTCGGGGAGGAGCTCGGCTTCCGCCCCGATCGCGTCCTCGTCGTCGAGGCGAGCCTGCCGGCTCCGGCGCCGCCGCCCGAGGCCGCCGCGGCCATGAAGCGCGAGCTGATCGCCGGCTTGCGCGCGATGCCCGGCGTCGAGTCCGTGGCCGAGACGCACGTCGTACCGCTCGACGGCAACAATTCCTCGAGCGTGGTCTGGCTCGAAGGGGCGTCGCGCGCCCAGGGCCGCCAGGTCTCGTTCAACCGCGTGTCGCGCGGCTACTTCGAGACGCTCGACATGCGGCTCATCGCCGGACGCGACATCGCCGATACCGATACGGCGTCCACTCCATTCGTCGCGGTCGTGAACGAGACGTTCGCGCGTGCGATGCTCCCCGGCGCCAACCCGATCGGCCGGCGCTTCCGGATCGAGGCGTCGCCGACGACGCCGGAGCGTCAGTACGAGATCGTCGGCCTGGTCGCCGATGCGAAGTATCGCCGGCTGCGCGACGCGGCCCGGCCGGTGATCTCCGTCGCCCTCCTGCAGCGCGGCGGGAGTGTGGCGGGCGGCAGCTATCTGGTGCGCACGTCCACGACGCTCCAGGGCTTCACGCCGGCCGTGCGCGACACGCTCGCCCGGGTCAACCCGCGCCTGCGCTTCGTCGTCCGTGGCCTCGAGGCCGACATCCGCGATTCGCTGCTGCGCGACCGCGCGATGGCGCTGCTCTCGTCGTTGCTCGGCGGCCTGGCCGCGCTGCTCGCGGCGGTGGGCCTGCACGGCGTCGCCGCCTACGGCATCGAGCGCCGCCGCCGCGAGATCGGCATCCGCCTCGCGCTGGGCGCCGACCGGCGGCGCATCGTGGCGTCGGTGCTGCGCGAGAACGGCCGCCTGATCGCCGCCGGGCTCGTCGTCGGCACCGGACTGGCGCTGGTCGGGACCGCGGCCGCCCGCGGCCTGCTCTTCGGCATCCAGCCGCGCGATCCGGTGACGATGACCGCAGCGGCGGCCGCGCTGGGCGCACTGGCACTGCTCGCCAGCGCGATCCCCGCCCGCCGGGCGGCACGGGTCGATCCGTCGTCGACGTTGAAGGACGACTGAGCGGGGCGCTCTTGTGCTGTGTTGCGGCCGGCGGGGTGTGGCACGATGAAGGTCTGGCAGGAACACCTGCTTGCCCCCTTGCTCGTACCGGAGGTCACATGTCCCACCGATGGTTCGTGCCGGTCGCCTTCGTCCTCCTGGCCGCAGTCCCCGTGGCCTCGGCTCACGCGCAACCCCTGCCCACCGCCAGCGGCCGCGTCATCGAAGCGGCCGAGGGCGATGTCGTCGTCGTGCCGAGCGGGGCACGCATCGCGGTCGTCACGCGAACGCAGGTCCAGGCCCGACTCGTCTACGTGGCGGCGCAGCAGACGCTCCTGCTCCTGACCGATCCCGCGCTTGGCTTCGGCGGGGACATGCCCGATGCGAAGGGCTTCCGGCGCTGGCAGGTACAGAATCCCTGGCCACTCGAGCCGCGCTGGGAGGGCAGCGCCACGATCGACCAGTACGCGCCCACCGGTCGCGGGCCGTTCGGGCTGGCGATCCACACGGACCGCGGCACCATCCTTGTCGGGGTTCCGGGCGATCGAGAGGGAGCGCTGACACCGCCTCCAGTCGCCGTCGTCCGCACCACGTCGTCGAGCGGCAGGGTGGCCCGTGGCTCGTTCGACGAAATCGAACAGGCATGGCTGGCCGGCGGCGACAACGCACTGCAGGGTGAAGGACCGGGTGGGCGCCGCATGCGGGTGCACATGTCAGGAGTCGCCGGCGCCGTCGCCATGCCATCGAGCGGCAGCGCGCCTGGGGGGCCGGTTCGTGTCGGCGGCAACATCCGGGCGCCGACGAAAACGTACACTGCGGAGCCGCTCTATCCGCCGACGCCGCGGGCCGCGGGCGTCCAGGGCGTCGTGATCCTCGACGTCACGGTCGCCGAGGATGGCACCGTGTCCAACGCGCGCGTCCTTCGGTCGATCCCGCTGCTCGATCAGGCGGCGCTCGACGCCGTCAGGCAGTGGCGCTACGAGCCGACGCTGCTGAATGGCGTGCCGACGTCCGTCATCATGACGGTGACCGTGAACTTCTCACTCCCGCCATCCTCGCCGTGATGGGTCGTCCGCGTCAGGTGCCGTGAAGACCCGGGATCTCGCTCGTATCGGCATCTACGGACCCGCCTGCGCCGCCGAGGCGAAGCGGCTGCTGCAGGTGGCGCAGGCCGCCAAGCGGAGCACCGCCGCCGTGCTCGACGACCTGGCGCGCGTCGGCGCGACGCCAGGTGATTTCAGCGCCGAGCCGACCTACGGCCCGTTGGCGCGACTGCTGGTCGAGCAGGCCGCGGCAGGGGCGCGCTACGTGCCGCGCGAGGTCGAGGCTCCGTACCGGATCTGGGGCGAGGGCCTCGAGGCTGGCGCCCTCGAGCAGATGCGCAACGCCTGCCTGCTTCCCGTGGCGGTCGCGGGTGCGCTGATGCCGGACGCGCACATCGGCTATGGGCTGCCGATCGGCGGCGTGCTTGCCACCGAGGACGCGGTGATCCCGTACGCCGTCGGCGTAGACATCGCCTGCCGCATGAAGATGACGGTGCTGGACCTGCCGCTCAGCACGCTCGCCGACGATCCGTCGCGTCTCATCGCTGCGCTCGAGCGCGAGACGCGCTTCGGCGTCGGCGCGTCGTTCAAGGCGAAGCGCCAGCACGACGTCATGGACGCCGACTGGTCGGTGACGAAGCTGACCGCCGGCCTGAAGGACCGCGCCTGGGCGCAGCTCGGGACCAGCGGCAGCGGCAACCACTTCGTCGAGTACGGTTCGCTCACGGTGATGGACGCCGCGGCGGGGCTGCTGCCGGGGCAGTACCTGGCCCTCCTCAGCCACTCGGGGAGCCGAGGCTCGGGCGCGGCGATCGCGCAGCACTACAGCAAAGTCGCGCGGGCGGCGCATCCGGAGCTGCCGCAGGCGCTGGCCCAGCTCGCCTGGCTCGATCTCTCGTCCGAGGCGGGCCAGGAGTATTGGGCCGCGATGGAGCTGATGGGCCGCTACGCCGCGGCCAACCATGCGCTGATCCACGCCCACATCGCGCGCGCGCTCGGGGTCGAGGTGCGCCTCGATCTCGAGAACCACCACAACTACGCGTGGCGCGAGCGGCACCGGCTGCCGGACGGCACCGAGCGCGAGGTCATCGTCCACCGCAAGGGGGCGACGCCAGCGGGCGCGGGTGTGCTCGGCATCATCCCGGGCTCGATGGGCGCGCCGGGCTACGTCGTGCGCGGCAAGGGGTCGGCGGCGTCGCTGGGCTCGGCGGCGCACGGCGCCGGCCGCCGCATGAGCCGCACCAAGGCGAAGGAGCTCTTCACCTGGGAGATGGCGCAGGTGGTGCTGAAGGCACGCGGCGTGACGCTGCTGTCGGCTGGCCTCGACGAGGTGCCGATGGCCTACAAGGACATCGACGAGGTCATGGCCGCGCAGCAGGACCTCGTCGAGCCGCTGGCGCGGTTCGATCCGCGTCTGGTCAAGATGGCGCCCAGCGGCGAGCCGCCGGAGGACTGAGTCATCCGGCGGCTCGCGCGCTACGGCAGGGCCAAAGCGATGAGCTCGGCGGGGACCCCACGGGCGCCGATGGCGACGACGATGAATTGGCGATCGTCGACCATGTAGGTCATCGGAATGCCCGTCGTGCTGGCGGGCAGCGCCATCTCGTGGACGATCGCGCCGGTCTTCTTGTCGATGGCGCGAAACATCTTGCCGCCGGCCCCAGGTCCGGCGCTGAAGAGGCCCGCGCCGTCGGCGCCGAAGAGCAGCGTCTTCGTCACCATGAGCGGTGAGCGCTCCGGCTTACCCGCCTTCGAGAGATCGAGGGTGAGGCCCTTGAGCGCCGGATGGTTCTTCACCACGTCCGGCGCATCGCCGTTGGCGATCATCCAGACGTGGTCGCCCGTGTTGAGGTCGATCGCAGTGATACGGCCCCAGGGCGGCCGGACCAGCGGCAGGCCGCGTGGGCCGAAACTGGGACGCCCGGCACTTTCGCCGGCGACAGGTGGCGCGGCGATCTGCACGGCGCTGCTGGGGGCGCCGGGATGCGCGCCCAACGTGGCCACGTAGGCCATGTCCGTACGTTTCGGATCACCCTTCTGGAGCGCCACAGCGTCGGCGTTGGTGACGGAGGAGACGTACATGAGCCCCGTCTCCGGATCGAGCGCCCCGCCGGGCCAGTTGCCGCCGCCGGTATGGTGCGGCAGCCACAACGACGCCAGCTTGCCGTTGGTCCCCGCCACGATGGGGGGCAGGAACGGATTGGTGGACGTTTTGTACTGATTGAAAATCGCGATCGCCTCGGCCTTCAACTCGGGCGTGAAGTCGATGAGATCGTCGGTCGTCACCCCTTGGCGATCGTAGGGGGCCGGCTTGGTGGGAAAGGGCTGCGTCGGTGACGTCCGCTCGCCGGGCACATCGGTCTGCGGCACCGGGCGCTCCTCGATGGGCCACACCGGCTTGCCGGTCACGCGGTCGAAGACGAACGTGAACGCGTGCTTCGTGACCTGGGCGACCGCCTTGATCGGCCTGCCGCCGACGGTGATGTCGGCGAGCATCGGCGGCGACGAGGGTTCCCAGTCCCAGATGTCGTGGTGGATGAGCTGAAAGTGCCAGACCCGCTTGCCGGTCTTCGCATCGAGGCACACCAGACTGTCCGAAAACAGGTTGTCGCCCAGGCGATGCGCACCGAAGAAGTCGCCGGTTGGCGCCTCGACGGGGATGTAGACGTAGCCGAGCGCTTCGTCGCCGGCCAAGGGCGCCCACGCGCCGGTGTTGCCGGTGTACGACCAGGAGTCGCCTTCCCACGTCTCGTGACCGAATTCGCCGGGGCGCGGAATGGTCTTGAACGTCCAGATGCGCTTGCCGGTGCGGACGTCGAAGCCGCGAATGTAGCCGGGGACGTGCGCCTTCGATGGGGGAGCGGTGCCGGCGATCATGGCGGCACCCACCACGACCACGTCGCGAACGACGATCGCCGGCGAGCTCGAGCCGATCTGGCCGGGCTTCACCACGTCCCGGTCGAGGCCCTCAGTGAGCTCGACGATGCCGTTCTTGCCGAACGTCGGGATCGGGCGGCCGGTCTTGGCGTCGAGCGCGACGAGCTGATAGCCCGGCGAGATGAGCAGGAGCCGGGCGTCGGCCTTGCCGTCGGTCCAGTAGGCGAGCCCGCGATTCTGCTTTCTCGGGGCACGATCACCGCGTTCGCCTTCCTCGAGGCGGTACATCCAGAGCGTCTCGCCGGTGGCCGCGTCGACGGCGACGACGTCACGCCTGGAGCCGGCGGTGAAGTACAGCACGCCGCCGATCATCAGCGGGGTGACTTCCCAGTTGTAGTCAGGGGTGGGGCCGAAGTTGTCCGCCTTCCAACGCCAGACGATCTCGAGCTCCTTGACGTTCTTGGCGTTGATCTGGTCCAGCGGCGAGTACTTGGTGTTGCCCGGATCTCCGCCGTAGTAGCGCCATTCGCCCTTCGTGGCGCCTTGCTGTGCATGGACGCTGCCGGCACAGGCCAGCAGCAGCGCTGATAGGGCCAGGAGGCGAGTGGCGTGGGATCTCATTTGGTTCGAGTGATCGTGATCTGGTTGAGTGCGTCGAGCTCAGTCGGGAACTCGTTGTCACCGGTGGGGAAGCCGTTGGCGCTGAGCACGTAGGCCGCGATGTCGAGGCAGCGTTTACGGCTGATCTTTCCGGGACCGTCCGAGGGCATGGTGGTGCGGGTGTACTCGACCAGCGCGCCGACGGTCTTGCCGCCCCAGAACGCGAAGAACACGTCGTCGACGAGCGCGGGGGAGTTCTCGCCACCGCCGAGCGTCTCGCCGTGGCAGCGGGCGCACAGGGCGTTGTAAGCCGTCCGCCCCCGCTCCACTTGATCCTTGTTGAACACGCCGTCCCCGGCTGACGACGCGGGCGCGGACGCTGAGGGGGCGGACTGCTGCGTCGGCGCCTGCGGCGCCGTTTCCGCAGCGGTCATGATCGACAGGATCAGGGTGGCGGCCAGCAGCGAGCAGGCGGCCCGGAAACGACGGTGACCTAGGAGCCAGTGAGACGCGTCACTTTCACCACGGGCTCCTATGAAGCCGGCTCTCGACGGGGTCATCGCGGTGGGGGCGGCGTCGTCTCGTATCCCGTGGTGGTCGCGGTGGGCGGGCCCTGGAAGAGCCGATACCCGGGCCGATTCTGCCAGTTCGAGGGGCCGGCGAGGATCAGGCCGCGCTTGAGGACGGCTTCGCGCACGAGCTTCTCGCGCGCATTGTAGCTCGCGTCGCCGTCGCGATCGCCGCCGTGCATGCCGAAGTCGTTGCTCGCCACCATGACGATGTCGATGCCCGGCACCTCCTCGAGGATGTCGTCGATGAGGCCGACGCCCGACGGGTTCTCGATCAGGAGCATGACGAGGATGTTGTTGTTGGCGTTGACGGCGTAGCCGGGACCCCACAGGCTGGGCGCCTGCATCTGACCGGAGCTGCGATGTCCCCACGGCTTGGCGTTCGGGTTGTCGCGGTGGCCAATCGGGAACTTGGAGAAGAGGACCGCGGCCCGCGCTTCGTCGACCGAGTCGACCATCGGGACGACGATCCCGAGCGCGCCCGCATCGGTGGCTTTCTGGATGTCGCCCTCGTTCGCGGTCGGTACGCGCACGAACGGAATGCTGCCGGCTTCGACAATCACCTTGATCAGCTGTTGCGTCTCACGCCAGGTGAGCGTGCTGTGCTGCATCTCGATCCAGATGAAGTCCACGCCTTCGCAGGCCTTCTTCGCGGCGTCGAGATCGGGACCGATGATGGTGTTGCTGAAGATCTGTTTGCCCGCCTTCAGCTTCGTGATGACGGTGTTGAACGTCTGCGACCCGGCCTTGATGGCCGGGCCCTGTGCGGCCCGCGCCGGCGCTGCCACTTGCGGTGCCGGCTCCGCGGCGATCGCCGAGGCCGCGGCGCACAGCGCCGCCGACAGCAGGACCGCCGGGATCGTGCAGTGCTTCGTGAAGAAGGTGCGGAAGTGGGCGGGTGTCGGTGGGGTCAGGCGCATAAGGCCACTCACTTTGTCACACGTCATTGTCCTTCGCTCGGCGGATGGCATACTCTCTCGCCGTTGCCCCGGATTCCTGAACCGCACCGCGTGACCCGCCGCCGGGCCCTGGCGTCTCTCGGCCTCGCCGCCAGCGGCGTCACGGCTACGGCCGCACCTGTCCGCGCGCAGGCGCCTGCGACATCGCCTCCGGCCGCGCCTGGTGCCGCCGCCGCTCCCGCGGCGGGTGCGGCCGGCCTGTTCAGCATCCCGCAATACGAAGCGCGGGCCAAGGGCCTGGTCTCGGTTCCCGCGTGGGAATACTACGACCAAGGCTGCGCCGACGATCTCACCGTGCGATGGAACCGCGAGGCGTTTCAACGGCTGCGCCTCGAAAGTCGCGTGATGGTCGACGTCGAGACGATCGACACCTCCACGACGCTGCTCGGCCGGGCGCTCTCGCATCCGATCCTGCTCGCGCCGGCGGCGGCGCACATGCTCGTGCACCCGGAGGGCGAGGTGGCCACCGCCCGCGGCGCGAGCGCGGCGTCGGCGATCATGGTGCTCAGCGCGAATGCGAACTGTGCGGTCGAAGCGGTGGTGGCCGCGGCCACGCAGCCGCTCTGGTTTCAGCTTTACGTCGACCGCGACCGCGCGATCGCGAAGGACGTGATTCAACGGGTCGAAAGCGCCGGCTGCAAGGCGCTCTGCGTCACCGTGGATCAGCCGGTGATCTACGCGCGCGACCGCTCCAACCGCCAGACCGACGCGCTGCGATCGCTGCCGCTTCCCAACGTCCCGCGCATCCTCCCGGGCGGCGTCACGCAAACCAGCGCGAATCGGACCCGATCGCTCACCTGGAAGGACCTCGACTGGTTTCGTTCGGTGACGAAGCTGCCGGTCGTCCTGAAGGGCGTCATGCATCCCGACGACGCGGAACGGGCGGTCCAGGCTGGAGCCGACGCCATCATCGTGTCGAATCATGGCGGGCGCTCGCTCGACGGCGTCGCGGCGACGATCGACGCCCTGCCCCGGGTGGCGGATCGCGTGGCCCGGCGCATGCCGGTGCTCATGGACGGCGGCATTCGCCGCGGCGGCGACGTGCTCAAGGCACTGGCTCGCGGCGCCACCGCCGTCCTGATCGGGCGCCCCTATCTCTACGGCCTCGCGGTGAACGGCAGCGAGGGCGTGCAGCACATCGTGGAGATCCTGCGCCGCGAATTCGAAACGGCGATGGCGCTCACGGGGCGCACCACGATCGCGCAGATCGATCGCACCGTGTTGTGGCCGGAGAAGCCGTGAACAGCCGGGGGCGTTCCCCGGCGAACCACTTTCCCCTCTAAGCAGACTTCATCCAGCATGCCTTGGTCCCAGGTCTACGATCCCCTCGGCGGTATCGGCGTCTCGGCTCTGGTCGCCGCGCTTCCCGTCGTCGTGCTGATGGCGCTGCTCGCGTTCTGGCACGTCCGCGCGCACCTCGCTGCTGGCCTCGCGCTGCTGACCGCCGGCGTCATCGCGGTTGCCGTCTACGGGATGCCGGCCCACCTCGCCGTGGCCGCGGCTGGTTATGGCGCCGCGTTCGGCCTGCTCCCGATCGGCTGGCTGGTCGTGAACGCGATCTTCATTTACCAGCTCTCGGTTGAAACGGGCCAGTTCGTCGTCCTGCAGCAACAGATCGCCGGCATCTCGCGCGACAGCCGCATCCAGGCGCTGATGATCGCCTTCGCCTTCGGCGCCTTCATCGAGGGCGCTGCCGGCTTCGGCGCGCCGGTGGCGATCAGCGGCGGGTTGCTGATCGGTCTGGGCTTCAAGCCGCTCGAGGCCGCCAAGCTCGCGCTGATCGGCAACACCGCGCCGGTCGCGTTCGGATCGCTCGGCATTCCGCTCGTCACGATGGCCCCGCTGACCGGGCTCGACCTGCATCAGCTGAGCGCGATGGTCGGCCGCCAGCTGCCGATCTTCTCGCTGATCGTCCCGTTCTGGCTCGTCGCCGCGCAGGTCGGCTGGCGACGCATGATCGAGGTCTGGCCGGCCTGCCTCACCGCCGGCGCCACGTTCGCGATCATGCAGTTCGCCATCAGCAACTACCACGGCCCGTGGCTCGTCGACATCGTGAGCGCCGCGGTGTCGATGGTCTCGCTGGTGATCCTGATGCGGTTCTGGAAGCCGAAGGAGGAACTGATCAACGTCGCGGCCGGCGCCTCGGCCGCCGCCGCGGTGAGCGGCGTGGCCACGGGTCCCGCCTGGAAGGCGTGGCTGCCGTGGATGTTCCTCACGGGCTTCGTGTTCATCTGGGGCATCAACCCCGTGAAGAATCAGCTCAACGCCTGGTTCGCGCCGCAGATTCCGGTGCCCGCCCTCCACCTCGCGGTGCAGAAGATGCCGCCGGTGGCGCCCGTGCCGACGCTCGAGAAGACGATCTTCAACCTGAATCTGCTGTCCGCCACCGGCACCCCGCTGCTGCTCGCCGGCATCGCTTCGGCGCTCTGCCTCGGCGTCGGCTTCCGTCGCGCCCTTCGGATCTACGGCCAGACCTGGCTGCGCGTGCGGGTCTCCCTGCTGACGATTTCGGCCATGATGGCGCTCGGCTTCCTGACCCGCTACGGAGGGACCGACACGACCATGGGTCTCGCCATGGCGGGCACGGGGTCGTTGTTCCCCTTCTTCTCGCCGATCATCGGCTGGCTCGGTGTCGCGCTCACCGGCAGCGATACCGCGTCCAACGTGCTCTTCGGCAACCTGCAGAAGGTCTCCGCCGAGGCGCTGGGCTACTCACCGCTGCTGATGTGCGCCGCCAACAGTTCCGGCGGCGTGATGGGCAAGATGATCGACGCGCAGAGCATCGTCGTCGCAGCGGTGGCGACGGGCGGCCGGGCCGACAGTCCCGATGCCGGCACCGTGCTGCGCAGCGTGTTCTGGCACAGCATCGTGCTCGCGGCCCTCGTCGGTTTGCTGGTCTACGCGCAGGCGAAGATCTACCCGTTCACCGAGATGGTCGTGCGGTAGGAAGGGCAGAACCGATGAAGACACGGGTGGTCGTACTCGGCGCGGGATTCGGCGGCCTCGAGCTGACGACGATGCTTTCGGAGGCCTTCGGCGATACCGTCGACATCGCGCTCATCGACAAAGCGGATGCCTTCGTCTTCGGCTTCTCGAAGCTGGACGTGATGTTCGGGCGGAAGGCGCCGGCCGAGGTGCGCCATCCCTACCGCGACATCGTCAAGCCGGGAGTGCGGTTCGTGCAGTCCACGGTGCGGTCCATCGATCCGGTCGCCCGACGCGCGGTGACCGACGCGGGAACGTTCGAAGGAGACGTGCTGGTGGTTGCGCTCGGCGCCGACCTGGATCCGGCTAGCACGCCGGGGCTGGTGGAGGGGGGCCACGAGTTCTACTCGGTTGCGGGTGCCTTCGCCCTGCGCGAGGCGCTCTCGCGCTTCGAGCGTGGCGCGGCCATCGTCGGCGTGACCGGGAAGTCGTTCAAATGTCCCCCCGCGCCCAGCGAAACGGCGCTGCTACTGCACGACTACCTCACGGTCCGCGGGCGCCGCGAGGCCACACAGATCTCGGTCGTGATGCCGTTCGGCACGCCCATCCCGCCGTCGCCTGACACATCGCAGGCGATTCTGGCGGCCTTTGCCGAGCGCGGGATCACGTTCGTCAAGGACAACCTGGTGAAGGCCCTGGACCCGGCGCGGAAGGTGGCCGTGCTGACCGATGGGACCGAGATGCCCTACGAGCTGTTCCTCGGCGTTCCGGTGCATCGCGTGCCGGCGGTGGTGGTGGAGTCCGGGCTCGCGGATGGTCCCTACGGCTGGGTGCCGGTGAACAAGAAGACGCTCGAAACGACCTTTCCGGGCGTCTACGCGGTTGGCGACGTGAATGGTGTGGGCACGCCCAAGGCAGGCGTCTTCGCGGAAGGCGCGGCGCGCGTCGTGGCGGCCGCGATCACCGCGCAGCTTCGCGGAGGGCCGCCACCCGAGGCCTACGCGGGGGCCGGCTCCTGTTATGTGGAGTTCGGTCACGACCAGGTCGGACGCGTCGACGTGAACTTCCTGAGCGGCCCCAAACCGACGGGCACGTTCCAGGAGCCGTCCGAGGCCCTCGTCGCCGAAAAGGCGACCTTCGGATCGAGCCGGGTGCAGCGCTGGTTCGGACAACCGGCGCAGCGAGTGGGCTGATCTAGATTCGGGAACGTCCCGGACTCAGGTACCATTTCGAGGGTCGCTTCCGTGGCACCGGCCGAGGAACCGTGGTCTCTGCGTGGCTTCGCTGGCTCGCGTTCGCAGCGTCGGTGGCCGCCGTCACCGCGCCGACGTGTCAGTTGCCGGCGCAGCGATCGGACCAGCGAGCAGGGGACCACGAGGCGGAGAGGAGGCGGATGGTAGACCAGCAGCTGCTGGGACGCGACATCACCAGCCTCCGGGTGCTCGAGGCGATGCGGAAGGTGCCTCGCCATCTCTTCATTCCGGAGCCGCAGCGGGGCCGTGCGTACGACGACTCACCGGTACCGATCGGCCTGGGCCAGACGATCTCGCAGCCCTACATCGTCGCGTTCATGACGCAGGCGCTCGACGTCGAGCCGGGGCATCGGGTGCTCGAGATCGGTACGGGGTCGGGGTACCAGGCGGCGGTGCTCGCCGAGATCACGCGTGAGGTGTACAGCATCGAGGTGCTGCCGGAGCTCGCAGAGCGGGCGAAGGCGACCCTGACGGCTCTCGGGTATCGCAACGTGCGGTTGCGGACCGGCAACGGATATCTCGGCTGGCCGGAGCACGCGCCGTTCGATCGCATCATTGTCACCGCGGCGCCACCGGAGGTACCGCCGGCGCTGGTCCAGCAGCTGAAGATCGGCGGGCTCATGGCGATCCCAGTGGGCACGGTCGAGCAGGACTTGCGGATCCTGCGCCGCACGGCCACGGGGATGGAGACGCTGCAGGCGTTGCCGGTCCGCTTCGTGCCGATGACCGGCAGGCCGGGGTGAGCACCGACGGTCAGGCCGCGCGAGTCATGCCGCCCGGACCGAGTGGTCGGGCCTCCGTGCGCGTCGACAGAGATCGTATGCAGCGCCGTGCCAGTCGGGATAGGCGAACCGAAAGCCATGCTCCAGTAATCGGGCGGGAACGACGCGGCGGCTCTTCAGAATGAGCTCCGTTTCCGTCCGCATGAAAACGGCGCCGATTTCGAGCATGCACCTGTTCGCCGGGAGGCCGAAGGGGACGCCACACGCCTCACGAAGGATCCGCATGAATTCGGCGTTCGGCAGGGGATGTGGCGCCGCGACGTTCACGGCGCCCTCGATGTCCTCGCGCTCGATCAGCCATCGAACCGCCGCGACGAAGTCGTCCTCGTGAATCCACGACATGAACTGCCGGCCATCCCCGGCAGTGCCGCCGAAGCCGCGGCGGGTCAGTCCGAGGAGCGTGTCGAAGACGCCTCCCGCGTCCGGACTCAAGGTCATCGCGGATCGAAGCGCGACCTTCCGCGTGCCATCGGTCGCGGCGTCCTCGAAGGCGCGCTCCCACGCGCGTGCGACGCCGATGCTGAATCGCCAGGACTCCGGCGCGCTCGGTTCGTGGCCGCCGAGGATGCCGGAATGCTCGTCGTTCGGCCCGTCGTAGCGATGCGCATAGATCGTGGCGGTGCTCGCCTGTAGCCACACGCGTGGTTTGCGGTCAGCCGTCGCGATCGCGTGTCCCACGACGCGCGTCGACAGGACCCGCGACTGCAGGATCGCCGCTCGATTGGCCGACGTGTAGCGGCAGTTGACGCTCCGGCCGGCCAGGTTGATCACGACGTCGCAGCCGTCGATCTCGCCCTGCCAAGGACCGAGGGTCGTGGCATCCCACGCCATGACGCGCCACGGGCGTCGGTCTGGACGACGACTCAGGACGACCACCTCGTGGCCATCCGCCTGAAAGGCCCGAGCGAGCAGCGTCCCGACCTGCCCGGATCCGCCTGGAATGACGATTTTCATACACGCTCCCCGGTGTCTACGGTCATGTGCTAATATTAATGAACATGTTCACTGAAAAAAGCAAGCCACGAAAACGTGGCCGACCGCCGGGCCAGACGCCCCAGGGCGCCGCGGCGCGGGAGCGCTTGTATGCCACGGCGATGCAGCTGATCGCCGCCCGAGGCTACGAGGGGACGACGCTGCGGGATGTTGCCAGGGAAGCCGGGGTGAGCGTCGGCCTGCTGTATCGCTACTTCCCGAGCAAGCAGGCGGTGGTCATCGCGCTCTACGACGAGCTGTCATCCGCCTACGCGCGCCAGGCCACGGAGATGCCGCCCGGCCGGTGGCGCGACCGGTTCATCTTCGCCCTGACGACGAGCCTCGAGGTCCTGGAGCCGCATCGAGTGGCGCTTCGGGCGCTCACGCCGGTTCTGGTCGGAGATCCCGAGGAGGGCATCTTCTCCGCGACCACGACCTTCTCGCGCCTCCGCGTCCAGCAGGTCTTCGAACACGCGGTCGTCGGGTCGAGCGATGCCCCGAAACAGCCGCTCGCTGGCGCCCTCGGCCGGCTTCTCTACCTCGCGCACCTGGCCGTGCTGCTGTGGTGGCTGCTGGACAAGAGTGCGCACCAGCGCGCGTCTGCGGCCCTGGTCACGCTCACGCAGCAACTCCTGCCATCGGTGGCGCTGACCCTTCGCGTGCCGGCGGTTCGGCGCTTCGTGATCGCCGTCGACGAGCTCGTTCGTGACGGGTTGTTTGGCGATCCCCTATCCGCCTGAGGGGCCATGTTCCTCGCTCGACGGCCCTCGCAGGACACCATCGACCGATTCCTTCTGGAATCCCACGACGTGCCGTTGTCGTACGGCCCGGTCGGCATCGTCAAGGGCGACTCTGTACACGACGCGCTCGATCACGCCACCGTGGCGATTGGCCGCGGTCCCGGCGACTTCGAGCGCGCGCGATCCGCGCTGATGGCGTGGAAGCAGTTCGACATCGGCTGGGTCGAAACCTTCCCGCGACAGGCACTGGTCGCGGTGGGAACCGTCGTAGCCGTGCTGATCCGCCACCTCGGCTTCTGGTCGTTGAACGGGTGCCGTGTGCTCTACAGCGTCGGCAGCCCCGAGGATGTGGCTCGGTGCGGCTACGCCTACGGAACGCTGACGAACCACGCGGAGAGCGGCGAGGAGCTCTTCGAAGTGTTCCTCGATCCGCGGACGGATGACGTCATCTATCGAATCCGCGCGATCTCCTGGCCACAGGCGGCACTGGCCCGAATCGGCCAGCCGTTCGTGCGCATGCTCCAAGCCCGATTCCGCGAACACTCAGCCGCCGCGATGAAGCGGGCGACGCGCGCCCGCGGTGCTCGGGCTTGACGCTCGCTCAGCGCAGGAGCCGCGAGAAGGGGAGACTAAGACCGACCACACGCGAACCAGCGGGTCGGCTACCATGTCGGCCATGCGCGACACGGGCATGGCCGGCAGCCGTGAGCGGCGCGCCACGTTCGGCGCCCGCGGCTGGATCGTGCTGCGAGGGGTCGTTCCGGAGCGGGATCTCGTCGCGATGAACCGCGTCTTCGACAGCCTCATCGGGCCCGCTGACGCGGGCCGCGGCGTCATCCAGCGGCCGCATGCCAGCCACGCCGACCGCACGATCCTTCGGCACCTGCACGAGGGCGTGGCGGCAATCGCCTGCGAGCTGCTCGGGGCGCGCGGGGTCCAGCTGCTGCAGGACGCGCTGCTGCTCAAGCCGCCGGCGCGGCGGGCCGGATCGATCGCGCTGCACCAGGACTACAGCTACACGGGCTACCTGGATCGGCCGTCGGGCGTGGCCGTCGGCCTCGCGCTGAACGACGCCACGGTCGACAGCGGCTGTCTTTACGTCGTCGATGGCAGCCACGCCTGGGGCCTCGTGGGCGGCCTCCACCTGTTCGCGTCCGGGCTGCAGCCCGATCTGGCGGCGTGCCTGACGCCGGCGCAGCGCGCGCGCGTGGCCGAGGCCACCATCCCGCTCGAAGTGCGGGCGGGCGATGTCACGATCCATCACTGCCTGACACTGCATGGGAGTGGGGGCAATACCAGCGCGCACCCGCGCAAGACCGTGATCGCCCACCTGATCGACGGCGACAGCCGCGTCGTGCGCGACCGCCTGCCGGCCGCAGCGGAGCCGTACTTTCCCGTCGACGACGAGGGCCATCTCGCGTCGTCCGCATTTCCGACTTACGGAGCGGGCGCGTCGTGAAGGTGCTCCTGGTCGCGCCGCCGATCATGGATACGATCGGCGATCGCCTGCAGGTCGTCGGCGTCGACGCCATCCGTGAATGCCCGCCGCTCGGGATCTACACCCTCGCCGCGGTCCTCGAAGCGCAAGGCCACGACGTGGTCGTGGCCGATCTCATCCTCCACGGCACGCGCTCGCTCGAGGCCTTTGCCGCTCATGTCGACTCGGCAGACCTGGTGGGCATCGGCGCGACATCGATGGCCTGGCCGACGGCCGTCGACGCGATCGCCCAGGTGCGGCGCCGCCGGTCCGACGTGCCGATCGTCTGCGGCGGCATTCATCCAACGTTGTTCGATCGACACATCCTGCGCACCTGTCCGGTGCAGTTCATCGTGCGGGGCGAAGGCGAGATCGCGATCGGGCGCCTGTGCGCGGCGCTCGAGGGGCGCCTCGACCTGGACACGGTACCGAACCTCTCGTGGATCGACGCCCACGGCCGGCTCGTGCGCAACGCCGTCGATGCGAAGATCGCCGCCGGCGACCTCGCCGCGACGCCGCTGCCGCGCTGGGATCGCCTGCCGCCCGCCACCTACAAGTGCCTCGCGGTCGAGTCGTCGCGCGGGTGCGCCTACGACTGCTCGTTCTGCAGCACGCCGTATCGCCGGAACTGGCGCGGCCTCGACGCGGAGGCGGTGGTGACGCGCCTCGCGCACGCGCTGAACGCGCTGGATCGGACGCGCTCCGGCTGCGTCCACATCGTCGACGACGAGTTCTCGATGAACCCGGCGCGGGCGACGGCGATCGCACGTCGCATCGCCGAGCGCGGCCTGGCGCCGCGGCTCCTGTTCGATTCGCGTGCCCCGGACCTGCTGCACCCCGAGTTCGTCTCCGCCATCGCGCCGTACACCGCCGGCCTCCTGGTCGGGGCCGAGTGCGGCTACGACGAGGGGCTCGCGAAAGTCGGCAAGGGCACGACGTGCCGGACGCTCCAGCAGGCCGCGCGGGTCCTGGCGGAGCACGGCCTCGCCGCCCGGACCGACTTCTCGTTCATCCTCGGCCTGCCCTGGGAGACGCGCGCCGAAGTCGAGCAGACCATCCGGTTCGCCACGCGCCTGTTCGTCGAGTACGGCGTGCACGTGATGCTGCAGTGGTACCGGCAGATCCCGGGATCGCGGATCTGGGACGACGCGCGGCGGGATCTCCTCGTGCACGAATCGATGTACGACGACTACGGCTTCTTCGGGAACCTCTATCTGTTCCGCACGTCGTGCCGGCTCACGCCGCGCGAGATCTACGAGATCGCGGACATGACGGAACAGCTCCAGTGGCTGGCGGAGCTCACCGGACGCACGCGGCCGTCGGTCGTGCATCATTTCCCCGGTCCCATCTCGGACGCGTTCCCACGGGAGACGCTCGACGCCGGCGACGGCGGCCTGGCCACCCTCCGGGAGATCGCCCATCCGCCCCGCGACGGTTCATTCAGGATCGAAGGAGTGCGCACATGACCCAGGACCCGAACGACCTGTACGAACGGACGATGGCGATGCTCGGACCGGCGCTGGAGCGGGTGGCGTCCGATCCCGCGTTCCGCACTCGGCTCGAGATGTCACCGCTGGAGGCGCTCGCGGAGATGCGCGTCGAGCTCGACGAAGCGACGCGCCGCGAGCTCGAGGGCAAGCGGTTCTCCCAGTTCTGGGCCGCGCGTCGGCAGGCCGCCGAAGGCTCGATCGGGCTGCGCGATCTGCCGCCCGAAGTCGGCGAGCTGGATGACAAGGCGCTCGAGGCTGTGTCCGGCGGCATGCAGCTGGAGCCCCCGGGGCCCTCGCGCCCGCGCCTCGAGCCCGGGCCTGGCGGGATGGGGCCGATGAATCCGAGATTCGCGCCGCCGTACGTGCCGGTCGGTCCGGCCGGTTAGCGGCCCGTGGTGGAAGTGCCGCGTCGCACCGAGACGGATGGATCGCCCGTGGAATGCAGCGGGACTTTCACCACGGGCTGCTAGACTGATATGGAATGACCCTTCGTCAAGAAGGGCCTGTGGGAGCTGTGGAAAACGGGTCTGTCGTTTTCCAAGCCGCTGTGGGCGCGGTCTTCAGCGTCCACAACGGCGTCAGATTCCACAGGCCAGAGCGCGCCCGCGTCACCAAGGTGACGGACGACATCG
>JANOIR010000592.1:0-15367 GCA_031407765.1 Vicinamibacteraceae bacterium | reverse complement strand
GGCTGGCGGCGGCTGGCAGCGGCGGCGGCGCCTGCTCGGCGGCAGGACGCGGGGCGACCGGCGGCGTGGCCGCGGGCGGGAGCGCTGCCGGCGGTGCGCCCAGGGCCGGTGGCTCGCCGGACGGCTGAGTGACGACCGGCTCCTGGTGCACGATCGGGCCTGGTGACGCCAGCGGTGGGGCGGGTGAGGTCGGCACGACCATCCGCGGCGCGGTCGGGGGCTCGGCGTCGACCGGTTTGGGCGCGGCCGCGGGAGCGGCGCTGGCGCCAGCCTCCGGCGCCGCCGTTCGCGTCCGAGCCTGGGCCCGGATCAGCCCCTCGACCCGGGCGTCGAGCCCGCGCACGGTTGACTCGAGCCCCTCGACGGTGTCGCGCAACTGGCGGACCCGGAAGAACCCGATCAGCGACACGATCGGGGACACGAAGACCCAGAGCCCCAGGGCCGTGGCGAACAGGACGCCGAGGAGCTGGAAACCATCCATAGCTAGTGCCGTTCGTCGTCGTGGCCTTGCCGGCCCGACGGTCGGGCGGATCGTGGACCGCCACCCGCCAATCGGTCAGGACACTAACACGCCCCAGTCAGGCCCAGGTGAAGGCGACACGCTTTTTCTCATATTTCGCTGGCGTGTGCCGATTGTGCGAGTGGCGCGCGGTCGGCGCCGGGTACTCGATGTCTATCAGGACGCAGGTCGCACTCGGCTGCGGGGTCATGGTGATCGTGGTGGCGGCGCTCGCCGGCTACTCGCGCGCGCTCAGCCATGACGTCGCCGCCAACATCGCTGTGCTCGGCGGCCGCGCCATGCCGCAGGTGCAGGCCGCCGGCGATCTCGCTGCGGCCTTCGCGGGCGTCGAAGCCGCCCGGCATCAGGTCGTGGCGGCGCACGCCCTCGCCGGCCAGGACGCCGAGGTCGACCCGGCGCAGGTCGATCCGGCGCAGGTCGAGCCGGCCCTGGCTGCGCGCAAGGCCCTCGCCCGCGCGCTGGCCACCGTCGAGTCGCGCCTCTCCGCCGTGCGGGCGCTCTCGAGCGTCGCCGTGAGCCCGTCCCCATCCGACCTCCAGACCCTCGACGAGGAGTTCGCCGCGTATCGATCGGACATCGACGATCTCGTCGCCGAGCTCGACCACGGCACCGCCGCCACCGCCCGCGCCTACCTGTCGGAGGCGCTCCAAGGCCGCTACGCCCGCCGCATCGCCCCGGCGATCGCGGCGCTGACCCGCCGGGCCCACGAGGATGCCGGCCGCGCCTCGGCGGCCGCGATCGAGAGCATCGCGCTCGCCTTGCACCTGCAGTGGATGGCCGCGCTGGCGGCGCTCTGTGCGGCCGCCATCGTCGCCATCGTCACCGGCCGCACGGTCGGGCGCTCGGGCCGCCTCCTTGCCGAGGCCCGCCACGCCGCCGAAGCCGGCAGCCGCGCCAAGGGCGAGTTCCTCGCCAACATGAGCCACGAGATCCGCACGCCGATGAACGGCGTGTTCGGGATGGCGGAGCTGCTCGCGGACACCTCGTTGACGACCCTGCAGCGGGAGTACCTGACGACGCTGCGGTCGAGTGCCGACGGGCTGCTCGGCGTCATCAACGACATCCTGGACGTCTCCAAGCTCGAGGCCGGCAAGCTCCATCTGGAGGCGGCCGAGTTCGACCTGGCCGACGTCGTCGCCGATGCCTGCCGCACGTTGGCGGTCAAGGCGCACCAGCAGGGACTCGAGCTTGTCCACCGGATCGAGCCCGGCGCGCCGGATTGCGTGATCGGCGATGCGCTGCGCCTGCGCCAGGTGCTGCTCAACCTGATCGGCAACGGCATCAAGTTCACCGAGCACGGCGAGGTCAGCGTCGAGGTCGCGGTCGCGCGCGAGTCGACCGACACCTGGGGCGTGCATTTCGCGATCCGCGATACGGGCGTCGGCATCGCGCCGGCCGAGGTCGAGCGGCTGTTCGCGCCGTTCGAGCAGGCCGACATGTCGACCACGCGCCGGCATGGCGGTACCGGCCTCGGCCTCACCATCACCCGGCATCTCATCGAGCGGATGGGCGGCCGCGTGTGGGTGGACAGCACGCCGGGCCAGGGCAGCACGTTCCATGTCACCGCCCGCTTCGCGGTGGCGCCGCACGGCGCGATGGTCGCCGTCACCGAGCCCGCGATCCCGCTCGCGGGCCGTCGTGTCCTCATCGTCGACGACAACCAGACCAACCGCCGCGTGCTCGAGGAGATGTCGGCCGGCTGGGACATGCGGCCGGTGTCGGTCGACAGCGGTCCCGCGGCGATCGCCAGCGTCGAAGCGGCGTGGTCGGCCGGCGAGCCCTACGAAGTGGTGCTGCTCGACGTGCGGATGCCGGGCATGGACGGCTTCGCCGTCGCCGAGGCGATGGGCCCCAACCCCCACATGGCCGGCGCCACGATTGTCATGCTCACCTCGGACGACCGGACGCACGATCAGGCCCGCTGCGTCGCGCTGGGGTTGTCGGCCTACCTGGTCAAGCCGATCACCAAGAGCGACCTCCTGGCCAGCCTGCAGCGGGCGCTGCGCCGGCGCGAAGCGGCCGCGCCGATCGTCGAGCTGGCACGTGATGCGGCGCCACCAGCCGGGACGCCGGGCCGCCGCCTGCAGGTCCTCGTCGCCGAGGACAACGAGGTCAACGTGCGGCTCGCCGTCGCCCTGCTCGCCAAACTGGGGCACACCGCGACCGTGGTCGGCGACGGCCAGGCCGCGGTCGACGCACACGCGCGCGAGCGCTTCGACCTGATCCTGATGGACGTGCAGATGCCGCTGCTGGGCGGGATGGACGCCGCTCGCCTGATCCGCGACGCCGAAGCGGCGGCTCCTTACCACGACCGGGTGCCGATCGTCGCGCTCACGGCGCGGGCGATGAAGGGCGACCGCGAGGATTGTCTGGCGGCCGGCATGGACGACTACGTCACCAAGCCGGTGCGGCTGTCCGAGCTCGCCGCGGCCGTCGCGCGGCAGGTTCCGGGCATGCCGCTCTCCGCAATGGCCCAGGGAGACGCCGCGTGATCGGGCCGGTCGCAGTCGCCGGAGAGGCGCGCGATCGTGCGTGCTACGATGACCCGGCCGCCGAGCCGACACGATGAACCTGGACCTGCGCCCGCTCACGGTCTCCGAGTTCCTCGACCGGACCTTTTCGGTCTACCGCCATCGCTTCCTGCTGTTCGTCGCGCTGATGGCGCCGCAGGCGGTGCTGTCGCTGATCGCGGCGCTGATCTGGGGATGGGCCACCGCGTCGCTCCAGACCAAGGCCGACTTCGATCCGGCCAACCTCGTCGGCCTGATCATCGGGGCCGTCGTCGGCGCCGTGATCTTCACGTTCGTGCACTGGGTGCTCTACGTGCTCGGCGTCGGCGCGACCGCAGCGGCCGTCTCCGATCTCTACGGGCACATGACGCCTGACGTCGGCACCGCCTTTACGGCATCGTCGCGCCGCCTCGGGCCGCTCCTCTGGCTGACATTCCTCATGGCCGTGCGCCTCGCCGGCGTGCTGGCCGCCTGTGCGGTGGTGCCCGGCTTTCTCCTCGGCGCCGCCGGCATCATGAGCCTGGTCGACCCGTCCAGCCCCGAGCCGCCCGCCGTGCTCGCGGTCCTCGGTCTCGGGTTCCTCGTGGTCGCGATCGGCTTCGGGATGTTGATCGTCATCTTCATGGGCCTGCGCTATGCGGTCGCGATCCCCTCGGTGATGCTCGAGCCGATCGGCGGACGCGAGGCGATCCGCCGCTCGGTCCGTCTGACCCGCGGCCTGCTCGGCCGCGCCTTCCTGCTCATGATCTGCGCCGCCGTCGTCGGCTATGCGGCGATGATGGTGCTGCAAGTCCCGTTCATTGTCGGCACGCTCGTCGTCGGGCCGGAGACGCGCGCCGGCTTCTGGCTGAACATGACCGGCATCGCCACCGGCGCGGCGGGGCAGACCCTCACCGCCCCGATCATGGCGGTCGGCGTCGTGGTGCTCTACTTCGAGGCCCGCGTCCGTCACGAGGCCCTCGACCTGCAGGTGATGACCGATGCGCTGGCGTTGCCGCCCCCGCCTCCGGCGCCCGCACCGGGCTTCGCTGTGGCGCCGCCGCCCGTCGCCCACTGACATGGCGAGATTGGTCGTCGCGATCCTGGCGATCCTGGCGATCACGCTGTTGCCGGCCATGGCGGTGGCCCAAACAACGGTGCCTGCTACGGTGCCTGCGTCGAGCGAGATGGACGTCATGACGTTCATCGCGACGTTGGACAATCTGTCGAACGACACCCGCGCCGCCGGTACGCCAGACGAGGGCGCGCGCGTGCGCCAGGCCCTGCCGCCAACGTGGACGGTGCGCGCCGGCAGCGAGCGCTTCACGGTGTCCTCGCGCGCTATTGCCGACGCCCTCGCAGAAGAGACCGCCGCCCGTACCTCGTGGGCTGATGCCCGTGCCGGCGCTGTGGCCCGTATCGAAGGCATGCGCGACGAGGCGTCGCACCTGACCCGACAGGGAACGGCGCCGCCGGCGCACCTGCGCGGCGCGCTGGCCGAGGTGCTGGCGGCGCCGGAGTTCCGCGGCCGACAGCGCTATGCGGGGCTGATGGGCCTGGTCGACCGGTTCCGGCGCTGGGTGCGCAGTTGGTGGCCGTCGCTTGGGCCAGGCTCGGGCGTCATGCCCGTGGTGCGGTGGTTCACGTCGATGGTGCGGTGGTTCACGTGGGCCGCCGCGCTCGCCGCCTTCGTGCTGCTCGCTGTCCTGACCTGGCGCCTGCTGCGCCGCGCCACGCGGGAAACCGCGGTCCGGGCCCGTCCGCCGCGCGGCCTCGAGCCGATCGACGCACGCGCGTGGGCGGCACGCGCGCGCACCGCGGCCGCAGCCGGCGACGCCCGGGAAGCGGTCCGGTGTGCGTATCACGCCGTGCTGCACCGGCTCGACGAGGACGGCGTCTGGACCATCGCCGAAGCACGGACGCCGCGCGAGTATGTGCGCCTGCTCCCGGCCGCCGATCGCCGGCAGCCGGCGGTGTCGTTCGTGGCGCGGCTGTTCGAAGGGACGTGGTACGGCGGCGCGGAGCCAGGGCTCGACGACGCTCATGCCGCCGTCCTCCGGCTCGGGGAGCTAGGATGCGACGCCCAGGCGGATCCCGCGACCTAGTCGTCGTCCTGATCGCGGCGGCGGTGATGCTCGTCGTCGCGGGCATCGCGACGGTGGTCGCGCCGCCCGACGAAGGCCTCGGCATGCGCGGCTCGAGCCTGTCGAGCGGCTCCGAAGGCGGCAAGGCCGGCTTCCTGCTGCTGCGCCGTCTCGGCTACGTCGTGCAGCGGACATTCGATCCGATGGTCGCCGTCGATGCCGATCCATCGACCGATGTCCTGGTGCTGATGGCGCCGAAACAGCCGCCATCGGACCTGGACGTCAAGGCCCTGACCCGCTTCATCGAGGCCGGTGGCGTGGTGCTCGTCGCCGAAGCGGACGGCTGGCTGCCGTCGTTGAAGATGGGCCCGACCCCCTCGTCGCCGGCGACCACGCCGGAGGCCATGCTCGCCAGCCCGCTCGCGCTCGGGGCCCCGAAGATCCGGATGGATCATCTCGGCGGCGCCGGCGCGCCGCGGCCGCCTTTCACCACGATCTATGCCGATGCGCGCGGCACGGCGGTGGCGGTCGGTCGCATCGGCCAGGGCCGCGTCGTCTACTGGGCCTCGGCGCTGCCCGCGACCAACGCCGCGATCGACGAGCCCGGTCACGTCGAGCTGCTGGTCAACGCGATCGGGCCGCCGCTCGATCGGCGCGTCCGCTGGGACGAGCACTACCATGGCCATCGCCGCTCGGCGTGGTCCTACGCGTCTGGGACGCCGCTGCCGGCGGCGCTGGCGCAGCTCGGTGTCATCGCCGTTGCCGCCTTCGTCACCGTGTCGTTCCGGCGGCGGCCGCTGCGCGCGGTGCCGGATCCGCCGCGGACGGCGCCGCTCGAATTCGTCGACACGATGGGCGGGCTCTACGAGCGGGCCGGGGCGACCACGACCGCGGTGGCCGTGGCTCTCGCGCATCTCCGCCGGCGGCTCATCGCCGTGTCGGGTCTGCCCGCCGACGCTGACGACGCGCGGCTGGCGCAGACCGCCGCCGCCCGCTCCGGTCTGTCGCCCGACTCGCTCGCCGCGCTCCTGGCGGGGGCCCGCGCCGCGACCCACGGGCCGCTCGCCACGTCGGCGGCGTTGTCCGTGGTCCGCTCGCTGCAGGAGGCGAGCCGGACCGTCGATCGCCAGGCGCGCGGCGCTACCATCCGTCATTAGTGGGCTGTATCGGTCGTTTCGGCGGTGGATCTCGGAGCGCGGCGCCCGGCCGACAAGGCGCGAGGAGCGCGCAAATCGGGTATATGTAAGCGACGAGCAACGCCGTCGGGCGGGATGCCCCGCCCGAGAGGCACTACTGAAACGACCGATACAGCCCACTAGAGTCGATCCTCGGAGATCCCATCCCCATGTCGAACGCTCTGGCCGAAGTCACCACGCACGCGCGGCGCGAGCTCGCCAAGACCATCGTCGGACAGCACGAGGCGATTGGGCAGCTGCTGCTGACCGTCGTCTGCGGCGGCCACGCCCTCATCGAAGGCGTGCCCGGTCTGGCCAAGACGCTGGCGGTCCGCACGCTCGGCCGCCTGCTCGGCCTCGACTTCAATCGCGTCCAGTCGACGCCCGACCTGATGCCGGCCGACATCACCGGCGCCAGCGTGCTGCGCATGGCGACCGGCGATTTCGTCCTGCACCGCGGCCCGGTCTTCACCGACCTGCTGCTGGTCGACGAGATCAACCGGATGCCGCCGCGCACGCAGTCGAGCCTGCTCGAGGCGATGGAGGAGCGGCAGGTGACGATCGACGGCACCAGCCACGCCCTGACGCAGTGGTTCACGACCTTCGCGACGCAGAACCCGGTCGAGTTCGAGGGGACGTATCCGCTGCCTGAGGCGCAGCTCGATCGCTTCCTGATCAAGATCCGCGTCACCTACCCGGATCCGGCCTCCGGCCACGAGGAGGCGATCCTGGAGCGGCATCACCGCGGCTTCGACGCGCGCGAGCTCGATCGGGTGCCGATCGTGCCGCTGTCGGAGGGCCAGCTGCTGGCGGCGCGCGAAGCGGTCCGCGCCGTCCACGTCGAGCCGACGCTGTTCACCTACATCGCGACGCTGGCGCGGCGCACGCGCGACTGGCCGGCGGTGAGCCTCGGCGCCAGCCCGCGCGCGGCGATCGCGCTGCTGCACCTCGCCAAGGCGGTCGCCGCCACTGACGGCCGCGACTACGCGCTACCCGACGACGTCAAGGCGATGGCGAACCCCGTGCTGCGCCATCGCCTCGTGCTCCGCCCCGAGGCCGACCTCGAAGGCGTGACGACCGATCACGTCGTCAACGACATCGTCGCCGCCGTGGAGGTCCCGAAATAGTGGATCGCCTGGCGCCGCCGCCGGCGAGCGGGTCGGGGCGACGCGCGCATCGCGTGTCGGCCGGCGTCGGCGCGCGTGCGTTCTGGCTGCTCGGCGTCGGGGCGTTGTGGCTGATCCCGGCCGCCGTCGATCGTCGTGCCCTTGTCGGGCTGGTGGCGTGGGACCTCTTTGTCGCGGTGCTCTGGTGGCTCGACCTGCGGCAGCTGCCGGCGCCGATGCAGATTCGCGTAACGCGCGACTGGGCGGAACCGCTCGGCCTCGGACGTGCGACCTCGGTCGGCCTGACCATCGTGCACGACGCTCCGATCGTCATCGACGCGACGCTGGCCGACGCGCCATCGACGGCGCTCCGCCTCGACGTACCCGAGCTGCTTCTGACGGCTGTGCCGGGGCGCCCGGTGCGCGGCGAGTACGCCATCCAGCCGAGTGCGCGCGGTGACACGACGGCCGGCCCGGTGACGGTCCACTACGCGAGCGCCTGGCGGCTGGCGACGCGGTGGGCGCGGGTGTCGATCGATCAGACGGTGCGCGTCTACCCCGACCTCCGCGCCGCGCAGAGCCACGTGCTGCACCTCGTGCGGAGCCAGACGGTGGCCGCCGAACGGCGGCGGGCGCGGCAGCACGGCGCCGGCCGCGAGTTCGAGCGCCTGCGCGACTATCGCGACGGCGACGATCGGCGCGACGTCTGCTGGACGGCGACGGCGCGGCGCGGCAAGCTCGTGACGCGGCTCTTTCAGCCCGAGCGCAGCCAGACGGTGTGGATCCTCCTCGACGGCAGCCGGCTGCTGCGCGCGCGAGCCGGCGACCGGACCAAGCTGGACGCCGCCGTCGATGCGGCGCTGGCGCTGGCGCACGTCGCCCAGGCGTCGGGCGACCGCATCGGCCTGGTGGCCTACGGACGGCGCGTGCACGCCCGCATCGCGCCCGATCGCGGTGCGCGGCACCTGCGCCGGCTGCTCGAAGTCCTCGCCCAGACGAAGGCCGAAGCGGTCGAGGGCGATCACGCGGCGGCCGCCGCGGCCCTGCTCGGCACACAGCAGAGGCGCTCCCTCATCGTCTGGCTCACGGATCTCGCCGAGACCGCCGGCGTGCCGGAGGTGATCGAGTGCGCCAGCCGGATGGCCGATCGTCACCTGGTGCTGTGCGCGATGCTGCGGCAGATGGACGTGGCGGCGCTGGCCGACAGCATGCCGACGACGCCCGCCGATCTGTTCCGCGTGCTGGCGGCGCAGGAGGTGCTCGATCGCCGCGAGACGCTGCTGCGCGGGCTACGGCGGCGCGGCGCGCTGGCGCTCGACCTGGCGCCGGTGGACGTTGCGTCGGCGGTGGTCCAGCGTTACTTGGCCATCAAAGAGCGGAACGCGTTGTAGGGTGGCGCCCGGCGAAGCCCAGGTAGGCGACGAGCAGCATGAACATCGACGCACCGATCGCGAACTTGGTCGTCGGATCGAGGGCGGTGGGCGAGATGAAGCCCTCGATCAGGCCGGCGATGATCAGCAGCGGCACCACGCCGCCGAACAGCCGCAGCGACTGCCGGCCGGCGTCGACCAGGCATTCGCTGCGCGGCCGATCCGAGGCGACGACCAGGCTCTTCGCGACGACCAGGCCGGCGCCACCGGCGATGAAGATCGCTGGCAGCTCCAGCGTGCCGTGCGGCGCGACGAAGCTCCACAGCGCGAGGCTCATCCCGGCGTGATGGCACACCGTGCCAAGGACGCCGAGGAGCAGGCCGTTCATCAGCAGGATGTAGAACGACCCGAGACCGCCGGTGATGCCGCTGGCGTAGACGATGATCGACACCGACAGGTTGTTGGCGGTGATGCCGGCGGAGGCGAGCGGCTTGATCGGCAGGATCGAGTGCGTCCACATCTCGCGACGCTCGATCGTGTCGAGCATCTCGCCGCCCAACACGAAGCGCTCGAAGCCGGGCGAGGTCGCGGCCAGCACCGCGCCGGCGAGCGCACCGGCGGCCAGCACCGCGACAGCCGCGGCGGTGTAGCGCCAAGTCGCCCGGAACGTCTGCGGAAACGTGCGCGTGTAGAACCCGATGACGCCGCCACGCTCGCGGCGACGGCCGGCGTAGACCAGGTTGTGGGCGCGGCCGAGGAGCTGATTCAGATAGGCGGCGAGGCGACGGCTGCTCGGATCCTCGCGAGCGGTGGCGAGGTCGGCGGCCGTCTGGCGGTACAATTGCGCCAGCTCGCACAGGTCGCTGGTCGAGAGGGCGCCGACGTTGCGCCCCTTGCACGCCGCGACCAGCGCTTCGAGCCGGGCCCAATGCGCTTCCCGCTTCTGCACCCACAGCACGGAGAGAGCCGGTGACGGCACCCGATCAGCTTAGCATCGAGACGCCGGAGCAGGTCGCGCTGGAGTTCCCGCTGGCGGGCGTCGGCAGCCGCTTTCTCGCGCTGGCCGTCGACACGCTGCTGCAGGTGGCGATCGCGCTGTCCGTACTCGCCGCCGTCAGCGGGACGTGGTCGCTGCTGCGGCCAAGCGGCGGCGGGGCCTGGTTCGTGGCGGTGCTGATCATCGCCGCCTTTCTGTTGTTCTACGGCTACTTCGCGATCTTCGAGGCCTTCTGGCACGGGCAGACGCCGGGCAAGCGCCTGATCGGACTGCGCGTGTTGAGCGTGACCGGCCGGCCGGCGCGCATCGACGAAGCGATCCTGCGCAACCTGCTGCGCGTGATCGATCAGCTGCCTGGTTTCTACGCGATCGGGATCGTCACGACGCTGGTATCGGCCCGCAACCAGCGCCTCGGGGATCTCGCGGCGGGCACCGTCGTGGTGCACGAGAAGGCGCTGTCGGCGCCGGTGATGCAGGTGGCGGCGCCGCCGGCCGGCAGCGGGTGGACCGGTGGGCCTGGCCTGAGCGACGCCGAGCTCCTGCTGGTCGAGACCTTCCTGCAGCGGCGCCACGAGCTCGCTGTGCCCGTCCGAGAGGCCCATGCCAACGCCATTGCCGATCGCCTGCGCGCCCGGCTCGGCCCGTCGGCGCCGGCGCTCGCCCCGGAAGCGCTGATCGAAGCGCTGCACAGCCGCGCCCGGACGCGCGGCGGCCGCGCATGAGCGCGCGCGGCGCGCACGCAGCGCATGCCGCGCGAACTCCCAATCTCCAACTGCCAACTCCCAAGGTACTCTCAACGCCCAACTCACAACCTCGCCGCAGCGCCGATGAGCTCTTGCGAGTTGGAGGTTGGGCGTGCCTTGGAGGTTGGGAGTTGGTAATTGGGAGTTCGCGTAGCGCTACGCGTCGGCCCAGCGGCGAATGAGGTTGTGGTAGATGCCGGTCAGCTGCACGACGGCCGGATGATCGGTGTCGGTGGCAACACGCTGGATCGCGCTGTCGAGGTCGAACAGCAGCGTGCGCTGGCCGTCGTCACGCACCATGCTCTGGATCCAGAAGAACGAGGCGACGCGGGCTCCGCGCGTGATCGGCCGCACCGAGTGCAGGCTGGTCGACGGGTAGAGCACGAGGTGCCCGGCCGGCAGCTTGACGCTGTGGACGCCGTAGGTGTCCTCGACGACCAGCTCGCCGCCGTCGTACTCGTCGGGGTTGGCGAAGAACAGCGTCGCCGACAGATCCGTGCGGATGCGGTGCGGCGTGCCGGTGACCTGGCGGATGGCGTTGTCGACGTGGTTGCCGAACGATTGCCCGCCCTGGTAGCGATTGAAGAGCGGCGGGAAGATCTTCAGCGGCAGCGCCGCCGAGATGAAGAGCGCGTTGCGCTGCAGCGCGCCGAGGATCATGTCGCCCAGCTCGCGGGCCGCCGGATCACTCTCGGCGAGCTGCAGGTTGTCCTTGGCCCGCGCCGACTGCGGGCCGGCCGTGACCTTGCCGTCGATCCAGCCGGCGGCGTCGAGCCGCCGGCGGGCGTGGCCGACCTGGTCGGGTGTGAGCACGTCGGGAATGGCGATCAGCATGCCCCTAAAAGCCGAAGCTGGCTGTCAGCGTCGCGGTGCGCGGATACCCCGGGTTGTACCGTCCGCCGTTGTTGTTGACGTTGCGGACGTAGGCCTCGTCGGTGAGGTTGTAGAGGTTCAGCCGCAGTGAGACCTGGCGGGACACGTCGTAGGTCGCCATCGCGTCCACCAGGGTGTAGCCGGGCGCCTGAATGGTGTTGCCGGCATTGATGTACACGTCGTCGATGAAGCGGATGCCGCCGCCGACGGTCAACCGCCACGGCGTCGTGTAGGTCGTCCACACGCTGCCGGAGAACACCGGCGCCAGCGTCAGCCGGCGGCCGTTGTTGGCGGCGACCTGCGACAGGTTCTCCGAGTCCAGGTAGGCGACGTTGGCGGTGACGTCCCACGCTCGCACCACGCGTCCGGCGACGCCGAGGCTGACGCCCGTCACCTGTTGCGCGTCGTCCTGGTTGAACACCGGCGGCACCGCGGTGGCGTCCACGGTGAAGATGACGTTCTCGTTCTTGGTCCGGAACGCCGCGCCGGTCAGCGACAGCCGGCTGCCGTAGAAGTTCCACTTGCTGCCGACCTCGAGGTTGCGCGAGGTCTGCGGGTCGACGTTCGGGTTGTTCTGGTTGTTGGCCTGCGCCGACAGCGTGAAGTTGGCCGTGCCCGGGGGCGTCTTGGTGGTGCCGAACGAGACGTAGGCGTTGCCCTGGTCGGTCAGCTTGTAGAGCACGCCGATCTTACCGCTGACCAGGGTGTCCTTGACGTCGACGTCGGTGGTGGCCACGCCGGCCGCATCGCGAGCCAGGAAGGTGGCGTCGTAGCGCTCGACGCGCAGTCCGCCGGTGACCTGCAGACGCGGGCCGATGTCGATCGCATCGAACACCGAGACGGCGACGGTATCGGCCTGGCCGTCGCTGAACGCGCCGGTGCGCGCCACGGCGACGCCGGTGACCGGCGTGTTCACGTCCGGGTGGTAGATGTCGGCCGTGCTGCGCGTGCCGAAGCCGGCCAGCGTCGGCGCGAACTGCGACTCGCGCGTGAACTCCAGCGTGCCGGTGAGGGCGTGCGACGCCTGCCCGGTGCGGCCCACGGCGGAGAGGCTCGTCTGGTTCGCGGTGATGCGGTTCTCGCGCTCGTTGCCCTGCCGGGCGACGGTGACCTGGCCGGTCGCGACGTTGTAGGCGGCCGGGTTCTGGACCGTGGAAATCAGCGCGGCGCGGTGCGCCTTGTTGTGCCGGATCTGGTGCTTCAGCTGCAGCGTCGGCCGCACGTCGTGCTCGAGGCGCGCGAAGGTGCTGTCCTGCGCCACGCGATCGTAGTCGGCGGCCGGCGTGCCGTAGAAGTTGGACTGATCGACCGGCTGCGGCGCGTGGACGGTCGTCGGTGCCAGCAGGGATTCCTGCCAGGCGCCGCCGGGGATGCCGTAGTCCGGCACGTTGTCCTGCTCGGTGAACTGACCGCCGGCGGCGATGCGGGTGTGGGTGCCGAGGCCGAGGGCCAGCGACGGCGCCAAGGCCTGGGTGCGCAGGCGGACTTCGTCGCGGCCCGGTACACCGCTGTCCTGCTTCAGGGCGTTCAGGCGAAGAGCGGTCCCGGCGAGCCACGAGCCCGGCTCGCCGATCGGCGCGGCCTGATTCAGATCGATCGACACGCGGCGCTGATCGGCGGTGCCGAGCGTCGCCATGCCGGCGTAACGCGTCTGCACGGCCGGCGTCTTGGTGGTCATGTTGACGTAGCCGGCGGCGTTGCCGCGGCCGACGTCGGTGCCGGTCGGGCCGAGGAACACCTCCACCTGCTCGAGGTTGAAGACGTCGCGCGCGATCAGTCCGTCGTCACGCACGCCGTCGACGAACAGGCTGTTGTTGGCGCTGAAGCCGCGCAGGTTGAACATGTCGCCGGTGGTGCTGGATGCGCCGCCACCCTCGCCGGCCTGCAGGCTGATGCCGGGCACGTTGCGCAGCGCCTCGCTCAGGGTGGTCACGCCTTGCGCTTCCATCACCTCGCGCGGAATCACCTGGATCGTCTGCGGCGTCTCGCTGACCGGACGGGCGTAGCGAACCGAGGCGACGCGCGCCGTGGCGATGACGTCGAGCGATTCGCTCACGCCGCCGAGTGCCAGCGTGAACTGGCGCAGTCCGGTCTCGCGGGCGTTGACGCCGGTGCCGTTCAGGATCGCGGCAATCGCCTTGTCGATGGTGGTGACGCCGGCGACGCCCGGCGAGTGGATGTCGCCCAGCGCGGGCTCGGCCAGGATCACACTGTAGCCGGTGACCGCTTCGAACGCCTCGAGCACCGCCGAGAGCGTCCCGGGGGGAATGTCGAACCGGGTCACCGCGGGTAGCTGATCGTCGGCGTGCAGCACGGCCGGTCCCATCGCGAGGTGCGGACCAGGGTCGCGATCGTCACGCAGCCACGCCGCCGGCAGCGGCTCGACGACCCGGGCGCGGAACTCGGGCGGCAGCATCGACGCCGCCGAGACGCGGCCGGCGAAGGCTGCGGACGCGGCGAGGGCGCCGACGGTGGCCCAGCGGCGTGACGCGGACGAAGCGGCGGACGGGGAACGATGGGTGCAGACGGTGGAACGGGTCTTCATGATCGTGACGACAGTGAAAGGGGGATTGACGCGCAGATGGTGGACGGTCGCTATGCGGCGGGACGGGCCGCGGCGGGCGCGTCGGCCGGGCGGCGGCGACGGGCGCGCCAAGCGACGAAGCGGCGATACGACAGGGCGAAGCCGGTGTAGACGAGGACGACGCCGCCGAGCGAGACCAGACCGGCAATGAACTGGCCGGGCAGGCCGAGTACTTCGCCGGTATGCGCGAAGCGCAGGAGGCTGCGGAGCTTCCGGCCGGCCGTGCCGGCCTCGAACCCTTCCCACGTGGCGACGGCGCCGGAGGCCCGATCGACGGTCAGGGTGCCGCGATACTGCGGCTGGCCGGGGCCGCCTTCGTCGATCGTGAAAGCCAGCGTCGGGGTGATGGCGACCGGAAGGCGTAGCGTGATCGTCTGCCACGCCGGACGCTGCTGGAGGGCGGTGGCCCATGCGGCGTTCAGCGAAGCGGGCGGACCGGCGGCCGGGCGCGCGGCGTCGCGATCGCGCGGCCCCGGGCGTCCCTCACCGCGGGCGGCCGGGCGTGCTTCGCCACTGCGCGGTGCCGGCGGCGCTTCGCCGGCGATGCGGTAGACCAGGTTGCTCGCCCAGGGATACGAGATGACCACGCCCGAGGCGACCACGATCGCCAGCGGGACCACCGACCAGACGCCGATGGTGTTGTGCCAGTTGAAGTCGCGCGCCTTGCCGGGGAGGCCACCGCGGAACCAGATCACCTGTTTCACCGCGCGCCACGCCCAGGTGCGCGGGATCCAGAGATAGGCGCCGGAGAGGACCAGGAACAGGAAGGCGAGGTTGGAGGCGCCGGTGACGGCGCGGCCGGTCGCCCGGTATTGGCCGCTCGCGGCCAGCCAGCGGTGCCAATCGGTGACGCTGCGGAAAAAGGCGCGGACGCCCGGGTCGCCGCGGCCGAGCAGCCGGCCGGTGTACGGGTCGGCGTAGGCGATGACGCCCTGGCCGATCGTCAGGGCAACCGGGGCGGACGGATCCCGCCGCACCGTCACCGCGCTCGGCTCGCTCACGAGCCCGGTGGCCCGGACACGCGCGAGCAGTGCGTCGACTGGCAGCGGCGACGGGGTCTGGGTCGGCGCCAGGCTGATGTTGCGGGTGTCTGCGTAGTAGACGAGTTGTTTCTCGAACGTCAGGAGGACGCCCGTCGCCGACATGACGAAGACCACCAGTCCCGCCGAAAGACCGGCGGCGAGATGGAGCCAGAAGAAAACCGTGCGGATGCGCTGGGCCATGGGGTCGGAGTCGCTGCGTGCAGAACTGAGATGAGACGCATCTCAATTTCGACGTGGGCGAGTCTATCTCCGACCAACTTGGTCGTCAATCCAGGCTTGTGTCAGGAAACTGTACGGCGAGGCTGGGCGGAGGCCCGCCGCGAGGGGCCCGCCCTCAGTACCGTATTTATGGGGGGGTAGTACGTAGGGGGCAAGTATAACGA
>JANOIR010000569.1:0-13005 GCA_031407765.1 Vicinamibacteraceae bacterium | reverse complement strand
GCTTCAGGCCAAAGGTGCGCCAGATCCTTCCGACCGTCGCGTGGCTCATGCCTGCGTTGGCGGCCATCGTCCGGGTGCTCCAATGGGTCTCTGCCGGCGGCGTGGTCTCGAGCGTCTTCACGATCACGGCTTCGACGTCCGCATCGGAGATCGTGCGAGGGGCGCCCACGCGGGGCTCGTCATAGAGCCCGGCCAATCGCTGCTGGATGAATCTCTGGCGCCACTTGCCCACCGTCGCATTGGTGGTCCGAAACCGCCGCGCCACGCGGGTGGCCGTCAGGCCGTCCGCGCACGCGAGCACGAGGCGGGCGCGGAAGGCCTGCGCCCGATTCACTCGCGCTCGCCTGATCAACCGGATCATCGCCCGCCGTTCCTCGGCCGTCACGATCAACGCGGGGGTGGGCCGTCCGATCTTCGCCATGCCTCTTTAGATCACAGCGCAGATCGTTTTGCCAGTTAATTCGTTTCCAGGGGACTAGCGCGTTCTCACCCCCGCACGAAGATGGCCCCAAACGCCGCGCATGCCAGGATCACTTCGACGACGTGGCGCTTGAAGTGAAACAAGGCGACCGCGGCGGCCAGCGCGAGAGCGAGGGCGCGGACGTCGAACGGCCCGCCGAACCCGGCCGGCCACAGCACGTGCCCGCCGAAGAACGCCGCCAGGTGCAGCACGACGCCGACCACGGCCGCCGTGATCGCGGCAAGCGGAGCGACAAAGGTGACGTCGTCGCGCGCCGATTCGACGAGCGGCCCGCCGGCGAGCACGAAGACGAACGACGGCAGGAACGTGAACCAGGTGACGACGCCGGCCGCGGCGACACCGGCCAGCCAGGCACGATCGGCGCCGAACAGCGTCTGGGCGTACCCGCCGACGAAGCCGACGAAGGTCACGACCATGATCAGCGGGCCCGGCGTGGTCTCGCCGAGCGCCAGCCCGTCGATCATCTGCGCCGCGGTCAGCCAGTGGTGCTCGTGCACTGCGCCCTGCACGACGTAGGGCAGCACGGCGTAGGCGCCGCCGAAGGTGAGGAGCGCCGCCTTGGTGAAGAACCACGCCATCCGCGCCAGTGTCGCTTCCCCGTGCGTCGAGGCGAGCAGCGCCAGCGGCGCCGCCCACAGCCCCAGCCCGGCGGCGATCACCGTCACGAACCGCGCGGCACCGAACCGGGCGTGCGGCGGCGTCGGCGTGTCGTCGTCGAGCAGCGCCGGCGCCGCGCGCGAGGCGGTCGCGCCGTGCGACCGGCCGTGCCGGAGCTGACCAGGCGCGATGCGGCCGAGGACGACGCCGATCAGCGCCGCCGCGCCGATGAGGATCGGGAACGGCACGCCGGCGAGCATCGCCGCGAACGACGACGCCGCGATCGCCCACCCCGCCGGCGTCGTCAGTGCGCGGCTGCCGAGGCGGTGCACCGCCTGCACGATGATCGCGACCACGGCCGGCTTGACCGCGGCGAACGCCCCCGCCACCGCCGGCAGCTGGCCGAAGACGACGTAGATCCACGACAGCGCGATGAGAATGGCGAGCGACGGCAGCACGAAGAGGCCGCCGGCGACGACGCCGCCCCACGTGCGGTGCAGCAGCCAGCCGATGTAGGTGGCGAGCTGCTGCGCCTCGGGTCCGGGCAGCACCATGCAATAGGACAGCGCGTGCAGGAAGCGGCGCTCGCTGATCCAGCGGCGCTCGTCGACCAGCTCGCGATGCATGATCGCGATCTGCCCCGCCGGTCCGCCGAAGCTGATGAACCCGAGCTTCAGCCAGAAGCGCGTCGCCTCGGCCAGGCCGATCGCGCGCGGTGGAGCCGGCACGATCGTCCCGTCCGGCTCCGCGCGCGCGCTCACGGGTTCGAGCGGGGGCCCGCCTCGAGCTCGACGCCGAGCGCGCGCAGCGTGAACGCGAGCACATCGGCGCGCTCCGCGATCTGCTTGCTGGTCGGCTTGCCGGCGCCGTGGCCGGCCTTGGTCTCGATGCGGATCAGCACCGGCGCCGGGCCGCCCTGCGCCGCCTGCAGCGCCGCCGCGAACTTGAAGCTGTGCGCCGGCACGACGCGATCGTCATGGTCGCCGGTCGTGACCAGTGTCGCCGGGTACTTCGTGCCCGGCTTGAGGTTCTGCAGCGGCGAGTAGTTGATCAGCGTCTCGAAGCCTTCCTTCGTCTCGCTGCTGCCGTAATCCGACTTCCACGCCCAGCCGATCGTGAACTTGTGGAAGCGCAGCATGTCCATCACGCCGACCGCTGGCAGCGCCGCGCCGAACAACTCGGGACGCTGCGTCATGCACGCGCCGACCAGCAGGCCGCCGTTGCTGCCGCCCGAGATCGCGAGCCGCGGCGTCGACGTGTACTTCTCCTTGATCAGGTACTCGGCGGCGGCGATGAAGTCGTCGAAGACGTTCTGCTTGTGCTGCAGCCGTCCGGCGTCGTGCCATTCCTTGCCGTACTCGCCGCCGCCGCGCAGGTTCGGCTCCGCGTAGAGACCGCCGTGCTCCAGCCAGGCGACGGTGCCGACCCGGAACGTCGGCGTCAATGAGACGTTGAAGCCGCCGTAGCCGTAGAGGATCGTCGGCGCCTTGCCGTCGCGGGCGACGCCCTTGCGCCCGGTGATGAACATCGGGATCTTGGTGCCGTCCTTCGAGGTGTAGAAGACCTGCGTGGTCTCGAAGTCCGACGGCGTAAAGGCCAGCTTCAGCTCGCGGAACGGCGTGCTGGTGCCGGCGGCCGGGTCGTAGCGATAGACCGCCGACGGGTAGGTGAACGAGGTGAACGAGTAGAAGCCCTCGCGATCGCGCCGGCGCGACGAGAAGTTGGCCGAGCCGAGTGTCGGCAGCGCGATCTCGCGCTCGAGCGTGCCGCGCAGGTCGTAGATGCGCAGGGCGTGCCGCGCGTCGATCTGCCAGGTCAGCACGAAGCGATCCCCGAGCATCGTCACCGAGTCGAGCACGTCGCGGTTCGGCCCCTCGGCGACCAGCGTCTTCCAGGACGCCGGCTGCGGCGCGGCGAGCGTGATCGCCACCAGCTTGCTCCGCGGCGCGTCGCGATCGGTGGCGACGTAGAAGGTCGGACCGTCGTTGCCGACCACGGTGTAGGAGGCGTCGAAGGCGTCGAGGAACGGCTGCAGCTTGGCGCCTGGCGTGGCGAGGTCCTGGACGAAGATGCGGTTCTTGTTCTCGGTCCCCTCGCTCTGGTAGACGAGCAGGTAGCGGCCATCGTCGGTGACGACCGGGTTGAAGCCCCACGTCGGGTGGTCCGACCGCGCGTAGACCAGGGCGTCGGCGGTCTGCGGCGTCCCCATCTTGTGGAAGAAGATCTTCTGGTTCTGGTTGATCCCCTGCAGCTCGTCACCGGCCTTCGGTGCGTCGAACGCGCCGTAGTAGAAGCCGGAGCCGTCCTTCAGCCAGGCGGCGCCGGAGAACTTCGACCAGGCGATGGTGTCGGGCAGGTCCTTGCCGGTGGCGACCTCGCGCACCCGCCATTCGTGCCAGTCGGAGCCGCTCTTGGCGAGGGCGTAGGCCATGAGCCTGCCGTCGTCGGTGAACGCGGTATCGGCCAGGGCCACGGTCCCGTCGGCCGACAGCGTGTTCGGATCGATCAGCACCTCGGGGGCGGCGTCGAGCGTCTTCGCCCGGTAGACCACCGACTGGTTCTGCAGGCCGTCGTTGCGAGCGAAGACGTAGAAGCCGCCTTCACGACTTGGCACACCGTAGCGCTCGAAGTTCCACAGCGTGGTCAGCCGCGTCTTGAGCGGCTCCCGCACCGGGATCTTGGCCAGGTAGTCGAAGGTGACCTTGTTCTCCGCCTCGACCCAGGCCGCGGTCTCGGCGCTGTTGTCGTCCTCGAGCCAGCGGTACGGGTCGGGCACCTTGCGCCCGAAGTAGTCGTCCACCTGCTCGACCTTGCGGGTGTCGGGATAGCGCAGCTGCGCAGCGGCGGTCGTCATCGCCCCCACCACGAACACGGACACGGCAACACGGAAAGCAGCCATGAGAGGCACCTCACGAGGGCGATCTTATCGGAACAGCGTGCCGGCGGCGCCGGCTCGACGCGCGACGAGGGCAAGGACGGGACCGTTGGGATGGGCGGGGTCGTCGAGGCCGATCTCGACGTCGCCGAAGCCGACGTGCCGCAGCGCCGCGAGCAGGTCGTCGCGTGACAGCCAGCGTGAAACCGCGGCGGGCCCTCCGCAAAAGGCAGGGTGGAAGCGGGCCGCCTGGTAGCTGTGCACGTGCAGCCGGTGCGGGAAGCCCTCGACGGTGCGCGCCTCGGTGCCGCGGAAGCGGGCGGCGAGCTGCGGCCGGGCCTCGATGGTCGGCCGGTCGTAGTCGTCGTTCAGGCGCTGCCGCCGCAGGCGGGCCAACTGGACCTTCGCCACCCCGCCCGCCCGCCAGAAGAGCCGCCGCACCGTCGCATTGTAGCGGCGGCAGGACCGCCGACGCGCCGCCAACCCCTGTCGTCAGTCCGACGCCAGTTTTGTCGGGCCGGTCGGGCCGGGTGCTCAAAACGAAACAGAAACGCGCGGTTTGCGCACACCGGCGCGTCCGCCCGGCGCTGGCCTGCGCCTTGCACAGTCGTGAGCGCCCGCGACACATCTGTGCATGCGGCGGTCCGGGACGGCCATTCGGCCAGGCTGTCCAGAATGCCGCAGTCGCGTTGAGCCAAGAGCGGAACTGTGCCGATGTCTGTACTGCCATGAGTGCGCTCCCCCCAAAGTCCGCCGCGACGGTCGCGCCCTTTTCGGACGCGCTCGGCTACCGGGTCCTCGGCTTCGACAAGAAGTCGGGCGACCGCCTCGAGATGCTGCGACTCCGCCCGCAACTGGCGTCGTCACCGGCGTTCGAAGCGGCGGTCCGGGAACGCCAGCGCCGTCTCGCCGACTTCCGGCACCCCTCTTACGCGCGCGTGCGCCAGATCGATCGCCCCGCCGGCCAGAACGCCGCGCTGGCGGTCGTCTCGAACTACGCCGACGGGCAGCGGCTCTCCGAGCTGCTCCGCCAGGCCCAGAGCAACGCCGTCCCGATCGAGCTGATCGTCGGGATGTGCATGCTGCAGCAGACGGTCAGCGCCGTCGCGCAGCTGCATGCGCTCGGCGCCGACCTCGCGCATGGCGCACTCAACCCCGAGCGCCTGGTGGTCACGCCGGCCGGCCGCATGGTCGTCACCGAATACGTCGCCGGCGCCGGCCTCGCCGCGCTCGCCCTCACGCCGCAGCAGGCGTGGCAGGACTATCGCCTCGCCCTGCCGTCGGACGGCAGCGAGGCGTTCACGCAGGCCGCCGATGTCTATCAGCTCGGATATCTCGGGCTGACGCTGGTCAGCGGCCGCTCGATCTACGACCGGCAGTATCCGCCGCCCTTCGCGACGCTGCTCAACGGCGCCGAAGAGATCGCCGGCGACGGCCGGACGCACCCGCTCCACCCCGCGATCGTCAGCTGGCTGACCCGCGCGCTCCGTCTCGGCGGGCCGTTCGCGTCGGCGGTCGACGCGCAGGCCGCACTCGACGAAGCCATCGCCAGCGCCGGGCTCGTCGCCACGTCGGACATCGTCGCGGACCTCGTGACCCGCGCTGCCGGTGAGCATGAGGCCGAGCCCGCGACCATGATCAGCATGGCGGTCGCGCCGGCCCCGGTGGCGTCGCCCGCCGCCGAGACCGAGGCGCTGCCGTCGGCCAAGGCTACGGCCGAAACGCCGTGGACGCCGCCCGTCGCCGAGGCCCGGCGCGAGTCCGGCGCGCACCGCGCCTACGTCGCGCCGCCCGAGCCAGAGCACGTGCCGGTGAACGCCGAGGCGCCGCCCGCCGAGCTCGGCGATCTACCGATCCATGCCGCGATCCAGGGCCCGAGCCAGGCCGAAGGGCCGGCCGAGCGCGACCTGCCGCCGGCGCAGGCCTGGACGCCGAAGAAAGAGACCTCGCGCGACGTGAAGGCGGCCAAGCCGTCAGCGCCCGCGTCCTCGGGGAACAACGCCACCTTCGGCCGCCACGACGACGCCGCGCACGGCCACGCGGCCGGCTCGACGTCCGAGAAGACGGGCGGCTCGTCGAAGATGATCGTGATCGGCGGCGGCATCGCCGCCGTCGCCGCCATCGCCGCGGTCGTGGTCTTCGTGGTCAAACCGTTCGGCGGCAGCGCCGCGCCGGTGACGCCGCCGGCCGTGACGCAGGCGGCGACCGGCACCGTCTCGATCGATTCGGCGCCGCGCGCCCGTGTCTTCATCGACGAGACGCCCAAGGGCACGACGCCGCTGCGGCTCGATCTCGCGCCGGGCGTGCACCGCGTCCGCGTCGAAGCGGACGGCGGTCTGACCAAGACGCTCGAGGTCACCGTCGTCGCCGGCAAGGAAATCACGCAGCTCGTCGAGCTGACCAAGAACACCGCGGATCGCGCCACCGACCGCACGGCCGCCGCCGCGGCGGCAGCCGCAGCCGCAGCCGCAGCCGGCGTGGCCGCTCCTGCCCCGCCGACGCCCGGCTTCATGGTCGTCGACGCGCCGGAGGATCTGCAGGTCATCGAAGACGGTCGCGTCCTCGGGTCGTCGTCGGCCGGCAAGGTGTCGCTCGATCCGGGCAGCCACCTGATTGAGTTCCGCAACGACAACCTCGGCTTCCAGGCCACGCGCACCGTCCAGGTGCTGCCTGGCAAGACCGTGCGCGTCACGATTCCGCTCCCGGAAGGGAACCTCAGCATCAACGCGACGCCGTGGGCCGAGGTTTCGGTCGACGGGCGCGCCCTGGGCGAAACGCCCATCGCCAACGTCACCCTCCGGGCCGGTTCGCACGAGCTCGTGTTCCGCAATCCGCAGCACGGAGAGTTGAAGCAAACGGTCGTGGTCAAGGCCGGGGAGAACGGCCGGGTCACCGTGAACATGGTCCGGTAAAGCATCGAGCCCGGAAGCGGCAGGAGCCGCACCGGGCATGAGGACATCTGTGAAGCCCCAGCACCACCTTCTCATCGTCGTCACCGCCGCGGTCGTCGCGGTATCGGCCTGCAGCAGCACGCCTTCGACCTCGACGGACGCCAGCCGCGCCGCCGGCAACGCGGCGGCACCCGAGCTCGGTACGCTGGCGCTCGAGTCGAAGCCGCAGGCGCGCGTCTACATCGACGACGCCCCGCGCGGCATGACGCCGCTGCGCCTCGATCTGCCGGCCGGGCCGCACCGTGTCCGCCTCGAAGCCAACAGCAAGTCCCGCACCCTGACGGTCGGCGTCGTCGCCGGCGCCGAGGTCACGCAGAGCGTCGATCTCGATCGCACCGTCCAGACCGGCAGCCTGTTCGTGCGCTCGGATCCGGCCGGCGCCAAGGTGCTCGTCGACAACAAGCCGGCCGGCGTCACGCCGATCACCGTGCTCGACCTGACGCCCGGCCCGCACACGGTGTCGGTCACCGGCGCCGACGGCGCCACGGCCAAGCAGGCGGTGCAGGTCGAAGCCGGTGCCACGGCGGCGCTGCGCCTCACGCTCGACCGGCCGCAGGTCGCCGCGGCCTCCGCCGCCACCGAGCCGACCAACGGCTGGGTGCTGGTCGATGCCCCGATCGAGCTGCAGGTGCTGCAGGGCGGCCGGTCCATCGGCAGCTCGGGCCGCCGCCTGCCGCTGGCCCCGGGCACCTACGACCTGCAGATGCGCTCGGCTGACTTCTCGACCGCGAAGCGGGTCGAGGTCGTCGCCGGTCGGGTCGCTCGCGTCGAGGTCAACCTGCCCGACGGCACGATCAACCTGAATGCCGCGCCGTGGGCTGAGGTCTACCTCGATGGCCGCAGCCTAGGCGAGACGCCGATTGCCAACGCGTCGGTCAGCGTCGGCACCCACGAAGTCATCTTCCGCAACCCGCAGTTCAACGAGCTGCGGCAGATGGTGACCGTGGCCAGCGGCAAGGCCACCCGCCTGGCGGTCACGCTCACCAAGAAATAGCCGATTGATTCGACGAGTAGAGGACAGCGTCATGAAGCCCATCCGCCACCGGCCGACAACCTGCGCTTACGCGCTTCCACGGACAACGTCCGTGCCTCCCATGGTTTTGTGGGCACTGATGCTGGCCACGTTGCTGTTGATGTCGATCCCGCGGCTGGCCGGCGCGCAGGACCTGCTCGCCAGCGCCCGCACGCAGTATCAGGCGGCGGCCTACGACGAGGCGCTCACCACGCTGCAGCAGCTGGCGGCGAACAAGGCGTCCCTGTCGGCCACCGACGCCCGCGAGGTCGAGGAATACCGCTTCCTCTGCCTGCTCGCGCTCGGCCGCAAGGACGAGGCGCGGGTGGCGATGGGCGTCGTCGTGAAGAGCGACCCGCTCTACACGCTCGAAGCCGGCGCGACGCCGCCGCGCGTGCTCAACACCTTCACCGAAGTCCGCCGCGAGCTGCTGCCGCAGATCGCGACACAGCTCTACGCCGAGTCGAAGGCGTCCTATGACAAGAAGGAGACGGCCGACGCGCGGGCCGGCTTCGAGACGCTGATGACGATGCTGGCCGACCCCGACATGCAGGGGAAGCTGGCGGATCTCGGCACGCTCGCCAAGGGCTTCCTGGATCTGTCGGCCACCGCTGCCGCCCCGGCCGCGGTCGTCGCGCCGGCCGCTGCGCCGGTCGAGACCGTCGCCAAGGCCGCGGTCATCGTGCCGCCGATCGCCATCATCCAGAAGGTGCCGCCGATTCCGTCGAACCTGCTGCGCATGACGCAGCTCAAGGCGGGCATCCTCGAGCTCCAGATCGATGAGACCGGCAAGGTCACGGAAGCCAAGTTCCTCAGCCCGATCCACCCGGTCTACGACGGCATGGTCACCAGCTCGGCGAAGGGCTGGAAGTATCAGCCGGCGACGGCTGACGGCAAGCCGATCAAGTACCGCAAGACGATTCGCATCGCCGTCCAGGCGCCGAGGTAGATCCGCCGCTCCCTGTCGGACGGCCCGCCCATCGGGCTGTCCGGCAGGTCTCGCTCAGTGCACGTCCGCGTGACGCTCGTCACGCGTCAACTCCACCGCCAACACCGCCAGCGGCAGCAGCACCAGCGGCAGCGTCAGCAGATTGGCGAAGATCGTCGCGCCGAGCTGAACCCACGCCCCCGCGCCGGTCGTCGACGCGTCCAGCGGCCCGACCCCGAAGATCGGCCGGAACTGCTCGCGCCAGAACAGCAGCGTGACCAGCGAGCCGGCGGCGCGGCTGAGCAGCACCACCACCGCATTGGCGAGCAGCGTCACCACCAGCAGCCCGATGATCGACACGGCGTGGCCGTAGCTGAGGCGCCGCGACAGGCTGAGGATGGCGAACGGCGACGACTCGGCGATCGCCGACAGCGGCAGGGCCAGCGCGTAACGGCTGAGTGCCCAGAGGGCCGGCAGCATGCCCGCGACGAGCAGCGGCAGCGTGATCAGCAGCGACAGCGTCCGCGCCGTACCGATGGCGACGCCGAGGGGCGGCAGCACCAGCTGCGGCAGGTAGATGAGGCCGGCCGCCGCCGTCAGGCCGGCCAGGCCGACCGCGCCGACGGCGATCACGAGGAGACTGGCGGTGGCGAGCAGGCGCGGGGCGCGCCGGAGAACAGCGAGCAGGACCATGTTCACGCCGGGATGGGCCCGCCGATCCAACACGAGCAGCGCGCAGATCTGGCCGCCGCCCGCGCCGGCCAGCCCCCAGACCACCACCGCCGTCCAGGCCGCGGCCATCGACGCCTGGACCGTCTCGGGCGACGCACCGGGGCCAAGGGTGCCGATGATCCCCGAGCGCACGGCGAGAAAGATGACCCAGCCGGTCGCGACGACCGGAAGCAGCAGCGCCAGCCAGAGGGCGAAGTGGGTCAGGTAGAGCGAGAAGGTGCGCTCGAGCGCGATCTCACGCAGCGAGCGTTGCGCAGGCATCGCACGCGATACTACCAGTGCCGCCCGCGTGACGGCGCCGCCGCGCGCCCAGCGCGACGAGTAGCAGACGGCACGCTCGAAGGGCGGCCCGCGGCCGGCCGTGAGAGGCTGGCCGCATCAATCGAACCGCTGCGGATGAGGGACGCAGAAAACTTCCCGGAACGCTCCTGCCACCGAACGCCCATTCAGTGTGTCTGCCGCACCCCGGTTGGTGCTCTGCGCCCATCCATCCGCAGCGGGTGGACGGCATGACTAAAGGCAACTTCGATACCAGCGCCGCCCCGCGCGATTGCCGTGGAAATCGCGCGATCGCGGCAGCCGGCGCTTTCGTCCGACGTAAGCACTTACGTCGCGGGTAAATCCGTGGATGGGTGAGCCGGGATGCCGCGGTCCTGCGCATCACCGGCTGGAGGACTGGCAATGACACGTGGAGCAATGGCCGGGGTCGCCCTGAGGGCGATGCTGGCAGGACCTGGAAACGCCGCCGCCGAGCCGACCGATCGGCCGATCGCGGCAGCGGTAGCCCGGCTGTCGTTCACGCCCGAGGGGGCCTTGACGACGGGAGGCGACGGGCTGATGTTCGAGGGCGGCGCTCCCAACCAGGCACGGCTGCAGCGACCCGGCTATCCGGGCGCGGCGGTCACACAGTCTCGAGGCAAGCGCGTCGGCCGCGCGATCGCGGGCGCCGCCGTCGGCGCGGTCGGCGGGGCCTTTCTTGGCGGTTACCTCGGTGCGAAGCTGGAGCCCGACTGCAACTGCGACGACCCCGGCTTCCAGGGGTTCCTGATCGGCTTCCCCATCGGCGGCGTCGTTGGCGGGGTGCTGGGCGGCCTCTACCTGTTCCGCTGACCGCCCGTCAGGCCGGTCCCAGATTGCGGACACCGTCGATCAGGCGATCGACTTCGCTTTCGGTCGTGTAGCAGGCGCAGCCGGCGCGGACCAGGCCGCCCGGTCCCGGCGCCAGCCGGGCCACGACCGTCGACGCGTAGAAATCGCCGTGCGACACGAAGACTCCGCGCGCCGCCAGGTGCGCGGCGACGTCGCCGGCATCGCGGCCGGCAACGGTGAACGCCACCGTCGGCGTCCGCGGCTCGCCGGGCGGACGCCCATGGAGCCGCACGCCGTCGATCACCCCCAGCCCGTTCCACAGTCGCGCCAGCAGGGCGTCTCCGCGTGCGTGCAGCGCGGCGAAGGCGCGCTCCAGCGCCGCCCGGCGATCGTCCGATCCGCTGGCGGGCGCGGCGCCACCAATCGAAGCCACGAAGTCGACCGCGGCGGCCGCGGCCACGATCCCTTCGTGGTTCTGCGTGCCGGTCTCGAGACGCTCGGGCGAATAGTCGGGGGCCGGCTGCAGCTTCGGCGCGTCGAGCGCATCGACGAGCGCGCGCCGGCCGTAGAGCAGGCCGAGGTGCGGCCCATAGAACTTGTAGGCGGAACAGGCCAGGAAGTCGCAGTCGAGCGCCTGCACGTCGGTCAGCGCGTGGGGGACGAAGTGCACGGCGTCGACGAAGGTCAACGCCCCGACCTCCTTGGCGAGCGCGACCGCGCGCGCGACGTCGTTGATCGTCCCGACCGCGTTCGACGCGGCGCCGATCGCGACCAGCTTCGTCTGCGGCGTGATCTGCCGCGCGAAGTCGTCCAAGTCCAGCTCGAGCCGCGCCGGATCGACGCGCACCGCGCGCACGGTCAGGCCGCGATCCGCGGCGGCGGCGCGCCAGGTGTCCTGGTTGGCGTGGTGATCGAGCTCGGTGATGACGATCTCGTCGCCGGGCCCCCACTGCCGCGCCAAGGCCCGTCCGAGATGGAACGTGATCGTGGACATGTTGGCGCCGAACGACACTTCGTCGGCGCCGCAATGCAGCAGGTCCGCGACCGTGGCCCGCGCCACCGCCAGCGCCGCGTCGGTCTCCTCGCTGGTCGGATAGCGCCAGTGCGTGTTGGCGTTCTGGTGGCGCAGGTAGCCGGCCATCGCCTCGACGACGGCCTCCGGCACCTGCGTGCCGCCGGGACCGTCGAAGTAGGCGACGGGCTGGCCCGCGTGGACGCGCGACAGCGCGGGAAACGCGGCACGGATGCGGTCGATGTCGAAGGCGGTCGTCGGGTGGGTCGTGGGCGTCATGCGATCGTGGCCTGGAAGCGGCGGGCGCCGACCGCGAAGGCGGCGGCGCCGATGCCGATCAGGATGGCACAGGGCAGCGCCATCTCGACAAGCGAGAAGCCGCGCCAGATCGCCCCTTCATAGGACAGAATCGCCCACCGCACCGGGCTGACGTAGGTGAACGGCGTGATCCAGGCCGGCATCACCGCGAGCGGGATCATGCCGCCGCCGAGCATCGACATCGGCATCATCAGCGCCCACCCGGCACCGGCGGCCGCTTCCTCGGTGCGGCCGAGCGATGCCACCAGCATCATCAGCCCGACGAAGCCGATCGGCACCACCGCCATCGCCAGCAGCAGGAGACCGACCGACGATGGCCGCACGCCGAAGAACGCCGCGCCGATGATGGCGAGCGACGTCTGGACGATCTGGATGGCCGCATAACAGGCCAGGCCCTTCCCCGCCAGCAGCGTCCACGACGGCGCCGGCGACATCAGCAGCCGCGTCAGCGTGCCGCGCGTGCGCTCGACGGCGAGGCTGATGGCGAACGACATCATGCAGCCGAGGATCCCCCACTGCATGCCCTGCGGGAAGGTGATCTGGAATCCGTTGGCCGGCCCTTCGCGCTGCCGCTGCACGCCGGTGACCTCGATCTCGAGCGGCCGCCAGCCGCCCGCTGCCTGGGTCGCGGGCTGCGCGCCGGGCTGAGGGCCGGCCGGAACCCCAGCCTGAGCCCCGGGCACTGGCGCGGGCCCCGGGGCAGGCTGAACCTTCGACTGTTCGGCGAGAAACGTGTCGAGCGAGCCAAGCATCGCCTGCAGCGACGCCTGACCGGCGAAGCTGCCCGCCGGCTGCTTCTTCACGTCGTCGAGGATGCCGGCAACCTCGCCGCGGCTCTCCGGCGTGCTGCTGAACAGCGTCTGCATCCGCTTCGCCGCCTGCTCGAGCAGGAAGCCCTGGAGCATCGCCGTCTCCGCCGCGCGGGACGGATCGATCCGCAGCTCCACCTTTGGCGGTGTGCCGAAGAACAGCCGGCCGCTGGCGTTGCCGAACCCCTTGGGGATGCGGAC
>JANOIR010000235.1:0-2728 GCA_031407765.1 Vicinamibacteraceae bacterium | reverse complement strand
GCGCGGTCCGCAGGGCGAGTGGCGAGTGGCGAGTGGCGAGCGGCGAGTGGCGAATGGCGAATGGCGCGGTGGGATGCACCTCCGTCCGACCGTCCGACCGTCCCACCGTCCCACCGTCCATCACCCCTGGAAGAACAGGTACGCCGCGAGGATGAGGACCAGCACCACGGCCGAGGCGATCAAATCCGCTGTCGTCCAACTGGCGCGCGAGGCGGCCCGTTGCTCCCGGGTGACGGTCGCGAACGTGAGGCCGCGGAGTTTCTCCTCGGAGGGCGCCTCACTCGCGTAACTCACTGCGATCATGACCACCACACAGACGAGGAAGATCAGGAGGCTGTAGTACTGGAAATAGATGTTGTTGATGATCCAGAGCGCCGACCCAGTCTCGTAGCCATTTTCGTACCCGGCCATGCCGAGCTTCACCGGCGTATCAACAAGGAGTCGGACCACCCCGAGGCCGAAACCCACAAGCAGCGCCGCGAGACAGCCCTTGGCGTTCAGGCGCTTCATGAACACGCCGAGGAAGAACACCGTGAAGATCGGCGGCCCGAGGTAACCCTGTACGCCCTGCAGGTAGTCATACAGGCCCTTGGCGCCCTGAATCACGGGGATCCACAGCAGGCCGATCAGGACCATCACCGCGGTGGCGACCCGGCCGATCCAGACGAGCTGCGCCTGGGTCGCGCCCGGCTTGAACTTCGAATAGAAGTCGATGGTGAAGAGCGTCGAGCAGGCGTTGAACACACCGGCCAGCGAACTCATGAGCGCGGCGAGGAGGCCGGCCACGACGATGCCGCGGATGCCGGTCGGCAGCACGTCGCGGACCATCAGCGGGAACGCCGCCTGCGCCTCGGCCGGGACGACGTTGCCGCTCGCGTCCACCAGCGCGCTGAGGCCGCCGCCCTGCCCGGTCTTGGCGAGGGCCAGGGCGATCATGCCGGGGATGATGAAGATGAACACCGGCAGAAGCTTCAGGAAGGCCGCGAAGATGGTGCCGCGGCGCGCCTCGGTCTGGTTCGGGGCGCCCAGGGTGCGCTGCACGATGTACTGGTCCGTGCACCAGTACCAGAGGCCGATGATCGGCGCCGCGAACAGCATCCCGGCCCACGGGTAGTTGCTGTTGAAGTACCAGGCGATGCGGGTCGGCTCCTTGACCGGCGCCCACGTACCTTCCATCCCGGCGGGGATGAGCGGCTTCCAGAGGTTGAACATCTCCGGGCCGAGGACCTCGCGCAGCCGTTCCCAGCCGCCGAGCGCATTCAGGCCGTAGACGGTCAGCACCACTGAGCCGAGGACCAGGATGATGGTCTGGAGCGCCTCGGTGTAGGCGACCGCCTTCATCCCGCCGGCAACGGTATAGAGACCGGTCAGCACGACCACCAGCACCGAGCCGATCCAGAAGCTGTTCAGCGTCATGCTGCCCAGCGGCAGGGACATCTCCGGCAGCAGCGTGGCGAACACGATGCCACCGGCGAAGATGCCGACCGCGATCTTGGTGATGACATAGGCCACCAGCGAGATCAGCGAGAGCACCCAGCGCGAGGCCGGCGAGAAGCGGCGCTCGAGGAATTCGGGCATGGTGTAGACCATCGACCGCATGTAGAACGGTACGAGGACCCAGCCGAGGACCAGCAGACACCAGGCGTGCAGCTCGTAGTGCGCCAGCGCCACCCCGCTCGTCGCCCCGGAGCCGGCCAGGCCGACCAGGTGCTCGGAGCCGATGTTCGAGGCGAAGATCGACGCACCGACCACGAACCAGCCCAGATTGCGGCCGGCCAGAAAGTAGTCGTCGGTCGTGTCCTTGCCGGTCCTGATGACCCACCAGGCCACCCCGAACAGCACGCCGAAGTAGCCGAGCACGACCAACCAGTCGAGTAGCTGCATAGCGGGCGGGAGTTTACTTCGGAATCGGCCAAGGTCACCGCAGGGCTTGATTTCGCTCCGACCGCGCCCCTAGGATTCGGCCTGTGACCCACACCCGACGTTCGTTCCTCGGCGGCCTCGCCTCGGCGGCGGCCGTCTCGATGGCGGCTCGCCCAGCCGGCGCCCAGACCGCCAAGCGGGGCATCAAGCTCGGACTCGACCACTTCGCGATCCGTGGCTTCACCTGGAAGGCGCCGCAGCTCATCGACTACGCGGCGTCGCAGAAGCTGGACGCCATCTTCCTGTCCGAGCTGAACGTGCTCGAGTCGCGCGACGACGCCTACCTCAAGGGGCTGCGGGCCCAGGCCGACAAGGGCGGGCTGGCGGTGTATCTCGGCATGTCCAGCGTCTGCCCGACCTCAGGCACCTTCGACGCCAAGGCCGGCACCGCCGTCGATCAGCTCAAGGACGGCATCCGGATGGCGAAGACCGTGGGCTCGCCGGTCATCCGCTGTTTCCTCGGCAACCAGGCGGATCGCGGCACTCACGGCGGCATCGAGACGCACATCAAGAACGCCGTCGATGTGTGCAAGACCGTCCGCGCCGACGCGGTCGCCGCCGGCGTCAAGATCGCCTTCGAGAACCATGCCGGCGACATGCAGGCGTGGGAGCTGGCCGGCCTGGTCGAAGCGGCGGGTCCCGACTACGTCGGTGTGAACATCGATCCGGGCAACGCGACGTGGACGCTCGAGGATCCGGTCGCCAGCCTCGAAACCCTCGCGCCCTACGTCGCGTGCACCAGCATCCGCGACTCGGCGGTGTGGGAGACCGACACCGGCGTCGTCGTCGAGTGGGTGGCGATGGG
>JANOIR010000109.1:0-4449 GCA_031407765.1 Vicinamibacteraceae bacterium | reverse complement strand
GACGCTGCGGCCATCGAACAGGGCAAGAAGGTCTACGCCGACAACCGGTGTCAGATGTGCCATGCCATCGGCGGCGTGGGCAACAAGAAGGGGTCGCTGGACGGCGTCGGCAAGAAACTGTCCGCCGCCGATCTCCACGCGTGGATGGTCGACGCCGAGGGTATGACGGCGAAGACCAAGGCCCCGAGAAAGCCCTTCATGAAGTCGTACCCCAAGATCGCAAAGGCCGATCTCGACGCGCTCGTCGCCTACCTGCAGAGCCTCAAGTAGCCTTCGCACCGCTCAGCTCGCGCCAGATGATCAGGATCCCGGTGTCCGTCAGCCGCGTGCGCGGGCCAGGGCGGATCCGGCGTCGACGACGGCCACGACCTGGGGGATCTCCGGCGATCGTTGCGCGACGCCGGCGATGGCGATGCGATCGCCGCAGAGGCCGACCCAAGGGCGCTTGACGCCCCTGTCGGCCCAGGCGGCGACCTCGCAGACCTGTCGGATCGACGCGCAGAATGCCGGGGTCAGGCGCCGCGCGGCCTCGGCGGGCTGGTCGGAGAGGACGACGAAGCCGTCGGTGAGGGGGCCGAGGCCGTCGACCCTCTGCAGCTCCCGTCCCTCGAGGAAGAGGGCGCTGCCGAAGTGCCGCTCGAAGGCCTTCGCGAAGAGGCGGCGGACGGTCGCCTGGGCGAACTCGGCCAGGCGGCCTTCGATCTTCGACGCGTCGGGCATCGCCTCGCCGTCCGTGTCGAGCAGCACCACGACCGGACCGGAGGGCGCCGGCGCGCCAGGAGCCGCGTTCCACCAGCGCAGCACCCGCGGATCGCGACTGTGCCGGCGGCGGATTTCGACCGCCTCGGCGGTCCATCCGCCGGACAAGCCGACGCCTTCCCAGCGATCGATCCGCTCCCGCTCGCCGCGGGTATAGCTGGTGCTGAAGCGCCATCCGCGCTGGACGGCATCGCGGGTGAAACGCTCCAGGCGGGCGGCGCGAAACCGGCGTTCCGCCACGATCAGCCAGATGACCAGGGCCACCGCCACCGCGAAGCCGCCGATCATCACCGGGACCGGAACCTTCATGGCGAGGAACTATAGCCGGGCCGGAACGGGTTCTGTCGCGTCGCCGCTTCCGGCGACGGCCAGCAGCGGAACCGGCATCGGCAGTCTATAGTTTGGGACGCACCAGGTAAGCGGGCCCCGGCGACGGGGCGTTAAGCACGCCGGAGGGCCGCCGTGACGGCGCCCGGACGCGGAGACATCGACGCATGGACACCAAGCACACCGATCGCCGCACGTTCCTGAAGTCTTCGCTCTCGACGGCGGCCATCGCTGCGGCGCCCCTCGTTCTCACCGCCCGGCGCGGCGACGCGGCGCAAGCCCAAGCCGCCACCACGCAACCGGGCGGCGAGCCGCGCATCCGGTTCGCCGCGATCGGCATGAACCACGGCCACATCAACGGGATGTGCGATTCCCTCGTCCGCGCCGGCGGCGAGCTGGTCAGCTTTTACGCCAAGGAGCCGGACCTGTCGGCGGCGTTCGGCAAGCGCTACCCGAAGGCGGTGCTCGCCAAGAGCGAGCAGGAGATCCTCGACGACAAGCGGGTGGCCCTGGTAGCGAGCGCCGGGATCGCCAACGAGCGCGCGCCGCTCGGGATTCGGGTGATGAAGGCCGGCAAGGACTACCTGTCCGACAAGCCGTCGATGACGACGCTGGCGCAGCTCGCCGAGGTCCGCAAGGTGCAGGCCGAGACGAAGCGAATCTTCTCGGTGATGTACAGCGAGCGTCACGAGAACCGGGCCACCGTGAAGGCCGGCGATCTCGTCCACGCCGGCGCCATCGGCACGGTGATCCAGACCGTCGGCCTCGGGCCGCACCGCGAGATCCAGGGCGCCGCCGGGCGACCGGACTGGTTCTACGTGAAGGCGCAGTACGGCGGCATCCTGACCGACATCGCCTCGCACCAGTTCGACCAGTTCCTGTTCTTCACCAATTCGACCGAGGCCAAAGTGGTCGCCTCGCAGGTCGGCAACCTGCGCCACCCGCAGAAGCCTGGCCTCGAGGACTTCGGCGACGTCATGCTCCGCGGCAACGGCGGCACCGGCTACATCCGCGTCGACTGGTTCACGCCGAAGGGGCTGAACACGTGGGGTGATGGCCGCCTGACCATCCTCGGCACCGACGGCTTCATCGAGATCCGCAAGAACGTCGACATCGCCGGCCGCGAGGGTGGCAACCACCTGTTCCTGGTCGATCAGAAGGAGACGCGCTACGTCGACTGCAAGGACGTCGCCCTGCCCTTCTCCGGCAAGCTGATCGACGACGTGCTGCACCGCACCGAGACGTCGATGCCGCAGAAGCACACGTTCCTGGCGATGCAGCTGGCTCTCGAAGCCGAGACCCACGCGCATCGGCTGACGCCAGGCACGGCGCCCACCGGCACGCAGCCGTCGTCGCAGGGCTGACGCCGTGTCGATGAAACGGCGCATGAAGACAGCATCGATCGTATTGGCGCTGTGCGCGTTGATCTCGTCGCCGGGGTCGGCGGCCGCTCAGGAGCCAGCGGCGCCGCCGGCCGCAGCGCAAGGCAATGCCCAGGCGGCGCGGGCGCGGATGTCGAAGCCCGTCGTGCTGCAGCCCGACGACGTGCCCGCCTTCGCCGAGGCGCCCGACGCCGTCTTCGAGCGGCGCGAGACGATCCCGCACGGCACGCTGGCGCTGATCGAGTACGACTCGAAGACGGTCGGCACGCGACGCAAGATGAACGTCTACACGCCGCCGGGCTACAGCAAGGACAAGAAATATCCCGTCGTCTACCTGCTGCACGGCATCGGCGGTGACGAGGCGGAGTGGGTCCGCGTCGCCCATCCCGCCGAGCTGTTCGACAACCTGATCGCCGACGGCAAGATGGTGCCGCTCGTCGCGGTGTTCCCCACCGGCCGCGCCCAGAAAAACGACCGCGCCGAAGGCAACGTGTTCGCCAGTGCGCCGGCCTTCGCGACCTTCGAGCGCGATCTGTTCGATGACGTGATCCCGACCATCGAGGGCCGCTACTCGGTGAGGACCGACCGCGAGAGTCGGGCCATCGCCGGTCTGTCGATGGGCGGCGGCCAGACGCTGAATTTCGCGCTGCCCCACCTCGATCGCTTTGCCTGGATCGGCGGCTTCTCGTCCGCGCCCAACACGAAACCCCCGGCCGAGCTCATCCCCGATCCGGCCGCGCTGAAGCGCCAGGCCAAGCTGATGTTCCTGTCGTGCGGCAGCAAGGACGGCTTGATGGAGATCAGCCAGGGCATGCACGCCTACCTGAAGCAGCACGAGGTGCCGCACGTCTGGCATGTCGACGGGCACGCGCACGACCCGGCACACTGGCGGTCGTCCCTGCACGGCTTCGTCCAGCGGCTGTTCCGCTGAGCCGCGCCGCAGACTTCGCCGACCTGGAACACTACAATCGGGCGTGGCCACCGCCGTCGACCCCTCGACCGCCGATCCGACACCGCATCCGATCCCGCCCGAGCGCCCGAACCCGCCGAAGCCGTCATCGGCAGAGGCCGCCGCCGATCGTGACGTCGTCCTGCTGGAGGGGCCGCACTCGAGGTGGAGCGAGCTGCGCCTCGTGCTCGGCGCCCTCGGCGATTTCATCACCGGATTCCGTGGTCTCCACTTCGTCGGGCCCTGCGTCACGGTCTTCGGGTCGGCCCGCGTCGCCGAGACGCACCCGTTCTACGCGCTGGCGCGCGAGATGGGCCGCGGCCTGACGCGGCTCGGGTTCACGGTGATGACGGGCGGCGGGCCCGGCATCATGGAAGCGGCCAACCGCGGCGCGCGCGAGGCCGGCGGCCGTTCCGTCGGCTGTGCCATCCGGCTGCCGAAGGAACAGGACGTCAACCGCTACATGGATCGGTTCGTCGTCTGCGACCACTTCTTCGTCCGCAAAACACTGCTGCTGAAGTACTCCTACGCCTTCGTCGCGATGCCCGGCGGCCTGGGCACGCTCGACGAGCTGTTCGAGGCGCTGACGCTGATCCAGACCGGGAAGATCAGCAACTTCCCCGTCGTGTTGATGGGCGTCGACTACTGGGCGCCGCTGCGGGCCCAGCTCGACGTGATGGTGCGCGAGCGGACGATCGACGCGCGCGATCTCGACCTGCTGCTCTTCACCGACGACGTCGAGCTGGCGTTGACGCACATCAACGATCGCACGGTGAAGCCGTTCGGCCTCACCGCGCGTCGCGGGCGGCGTCCATCGGTGCTGCTCGGCGAGACGGGCCTGCGCGCAGGCAAGCCGGTCGAGCCCGCTTAGCGCCCGGGCGGCGGCTCGGCGGCGTCACGCCTCGACGCGCCGGACCACCGGGCGGCCGTCAACTGCAGCAGGTCGGTCCGCAGCAGGCCTCGGCCTTCTCGGCCGGCTTCGCTGGCTTGGCGGCGCGCACGAACGCGCTGACGACACGGCCGTCGATCTCG
>JANOIR010000485.1:0-8208 GCA_031407765.1 Vicinamibacteraceae bacterium | reverse complement strand
GGTCGCGCTGGCGATGGACTGGACCACGCGAGGCGCCGCCGCGCTCGAGGGGCGGGCGGACGCGCAGGTGTTCGAGCGGATGCTCGCGCGCGGCGTGAACACGCCGAGCGCGTCGAGCGTCGGCCGGCTGTTCGACGCGGTGGCGGCCGCCGCCGGCATCGCCGATCGCAACAGCTTCGAGGGCGAAGCCGCGATGGCGCTCGAGGCCGCGGTCGACCCGCACGCCGACGGGACCTATCCGTTCGGCGACGATCTGACCGGTGACTGGGCGCCGCTGCTCGAGGCCGTTCGCGCCGATCGCCGGCGGCGGACCCCTGCGGGGACCATCGCGACCCGGTTTCATCGCGCGCTCATCGACTGGGTCTGTCGTGTCGCCACGGCGGCCGGTCTCGGCCCGGTCGTTCTCAGCGGCGGCGCCTTCCAGAACGCCTTTCTGGCTGACGGCTGCGTGGCCGCGCTCGGGGCACGCGGCCACGTCGTCCATACGCACCATCAGGTCCCGCCCAATGACGGCGGCCTCGCTCTCGGTCAACTGATGCTGTCGCGCGTCGCGATGCGCGTGAGGTGAGCGCCATGTGCCTGGCCATACCCGGTCGCGTCATCCAGATCCCTCCGGCCGTCGATCCCTGCTTCCGGATGGCGACGGTGGACTTCTCGGGGATCACCAAGGAGATCTCGCTCTCGCTCACGCCGGAGGCCCAGCTGGGCGACTACGTGCTGGTGCACGTCGGCTTCGCGTTGACGATCGTGTGCGAGGAGGAGGCGCAAAAGACCATCGCGTTCCTGAGGACGATGAGCGATCCCGACGAATGGCGTCGTGAGCTCGGCCTCGAGTCCGGCAGCGAGGGCGAGGACAAGCACGGGCAGGGGGCGTCATGAAATACGTCGACGAGTTCAGGCGCCGCGAGGATGCCGAGCGCCTGAGCCGCGCCATCCACCAACTGGCGACGCAGCCCGCGGTCATCATGGAAGTCTGCGGTGGCCAGACCCACACCATCGTCAAGAACGGGATCGAGGACCTCCTGCCGCCGCAGGTGACGCTCGTGCACGGACCGGGATGTCCGGTCTGCGTCACGCCGACCGAGCTGATCGACGCCGCCATCGCGCTGGCGATGCGGCCCGGCACGATCCTCTGCTCGTTCGGCGACATGCTGCGCGTCCCCGGGTCGAGCCGAAGCCTGCTCGACGCCAAGGCGGCCGGCGGCGTGGTCCGCGTGGTCTACTCGCCGCTCGACGCGGTGGCGCTGGCGCGGACCCATCCCGGATCCGACGTCGTCTTCTTCGCCGTTGGCTTCGAGACGACGGCGCCGGCCAACGCGATGGCGGTCTGGAAGGCCGCTCGAGAAGGCCTGGACAACTTCTCGGTCCTGGTCGCGCACGTGCTCGTGCCTCCGGCCATGCGCGCCATCCTCGACTCGCCGGCGTGCCGGGTCCAGGCGTTTCTCGCCCCGGGCCACGTGTGCACGGTCGTGGGCTACGAGGACTACTTCCAGTTCTGCGAGCACTATCACGTGCCGATCGTGGTGACCGGATTCGAGCCGCTCGATCTGCTCGAGGGCATCTATTTGGCGGTGCGCCAGCTCGAACGTGGCGAGGCGAGGCTCGAGAACCAGTACGCGCGCGCCGTCCGCCGCAGCGGCAACCCCGCGGCGCAGGGCATCGTCGCCGAGGTGTTCGAGGTGGTCGACCGCCAGTGGCGCGGCATCGGCGCCATCGCCTCGAGCGGGCTGGCGCTGCGGGAGCCCTACCGGCGTTTCGACGCGCTGGCCCGCCTCGAGACCAGACCGCCGAGCGTCTCCGAGTCGACCGAGTGCATCAGCGGCCTCGTGCTGCAGGGTCTCCGCAAACCCCACCAGTGCCCGGCATTCGGATCGCGATGCACGCCCGAGACGCCGATTGGCGCGCCGATGGTGTCGAGCGAAGGCGCGTGCGCCGCCTACTACACCTTTGCGAGGCACCGACATGCCCGAGTTCCCAGCTAGCTGCCCGGCGCCGCTCGCGCCGCCGCTCCGCATCGGCATGGCGCACGGCGGTGGCGGCCGGATGACCCAGCGCCTGATCGACGGCGTGTTCCGTCCTCGGTTCGCCAACGCGGCGCTCGACGCGGCGCACGACGGGGCGGTGCTGACTGCCGGCGGCGCCAGGCTGGCGTTCACGACCGACAGCTACGTCGTTCACCCGCTGTTCTTTCCCGGCGGCTCGATCGGCGACCTGGCGATCAACGGCACGGTCAACGACCTCGCCATGTGCGGCGCCCGGCCGCTGTCGTTGAGCGCGGCGTTCATCCTCGAGGAAGGGCTCCCGATTGCCGATCTCGACGCGATCGTGGTCGCCATGCGCGACGCCGCCCGCGTCGCCGGGGTCGCCGTCGTCACCGGGGACACCAAGGTCGTCGAGCGCGGGAAGGGCGACGGCGTCTTCATCACAACCGCCGGCATCGGCGTGATCGAGCACCCGGGTGAGATCGCGCCCGCCAGGGTGCGGCCGGGCGATGCGGTGATCGTCAGCGGTGACCTCGGCGCGCACGGCGTGGCCATCCTGTCGGTCCGCGAAGGGCTGGCGTTTGACGGGGCCGTCGGCAGCGACACCGCGCCGCTGTGGCCGCCGGTCGAGGCGCTGCTGCGGGCAGGGGTCGACGTGCATTGCCTGCGCGACCTGACCCGGGGTGGCCTGGCGTCGGCGCTCAACGAGATCGCGGTGACGGCGCAGGTGGCGGTCACGCTCGACGAGCGCGCGATTCCGATCGGGCCGGTGGTGCGCGCCGCCTGCGAGCTGCTCGGGCTCGACCCGCTCTACGTCGCGAGCGAGGGACGATTCGTCGCGTTCGTGGCGCCGGAGGACGCCGGGCGCGCGCTCTCCGTGCTCGCCAGCCAGGCGGTGTCACGGTCGGCGGTCGTCGCCGGCCATGTCGCCGAGGCGCCCGCCGGGCTGGTGATGCTCGAGAGCCACATCGGCGGCCGGCGCGTGCTCGATCTCCTCTCGGGCGAGCAGCTCCCACGAATCTGCTGATCCAGGCGGGCCGGGCCGCCGGCGGAGTGGCCGGCGACGCCTCCGGTCCTGCTACTGGATCGTGTGACAGGTCTCGCAGTCCTGGCTGATGACCTTTCCGTCCTTCGCTCGATGGTTGTCGTCGTGGCAGCGGAAGCAGCCCGGGAAGTCGGCGTGACCGACGTTGTTCGGATAGGTGCCGAACGTGACCTTCATGTCTGGGAACACGTTGCGCTGATAGGTGCGCTGCGCGCCGGCCACCGCCCGGTCGACCTCGGACGTGCGGCTGGTGTAGACCTGCTGGTACGCGCCGCGATAGAAATCCCGGAGGCCCTTCGCGATCCCGTCGAGGGCCGCGCTCTCGGTGGCATAGCTCGCGCCCACCAGCTTCACGGCTTCGCGCCGGACGAAGGGCAGCGTCGCCGGAATGTCGGCGCTGAGGATCGCCGCGTCGATGGCACGCGCGGCCGTTGCCGCCATTTGGTGGCTCGGGCGGTTGTGGCAGTCCATGCAGTCCATGCGCCGCCGCTCGCCGCCGGGGAGCTGTGCGGGCGTCACGCCCTCGGCGACGTACTCGCGCACCGCCCCGGTGCGATCCTTCACCCGCACGTAGGGAATCACCTGGCGCGTCCCGTCGGTCGAGATGTACTCGATCTCGTTGGCCGGATCGGCGTGCCAATGGATGGCGGCGGCGGCGATGCCGGGCCGGGCGGCGCCGCCGCCGACGTGCAGCTGCACCGTCGTCACCGACTCGGTGTTGGCCTCGTCGTCGCCGAACTCGACGATGCGCAGAACCTTGTCGCCGTGGAACTTCGCCGGCCAATGACACTGCTCGCAGGTGTCGCGGGCCGGCCGCAGGTTCTGCACCGGCGACGGAATCGGACGCGAGTAGGTCTTGAAGCTGACCGCCAGCAGCTGCCGCGCTCCCGAGATCTTCGACTTGGCGAACCACGTGGCCCCGGAGCCGATATGGCACTGGACGCAGGTCACGCGCGCATGCGGGCCATCCTGGTGCGCGATCGCTTCCGGCTTCATCACCGTGTGGCAGACCTGGCCGCAGAACTCCACCGAGTCCATGTACTCGACGCCACGATACGCGGCGAGCGACACGATGACGACGTTGGCCATGGTGAGCGCGAAGACGGCCATCGCCACGTGGCGGTGGTGCGCGTCGTTCAGGTCGATGCGCGGCCAGGCCATCCGGGACGGCGCCCGGCCCGAGGCGCGCCGGCGGCGCTCGATCCACGCGCCGAGAGGAATCAGCACCAGGCCGAAGAGGAAGACCCCCGGGAGCAGCAGGAAGAACAGGATGCCGAGGTACGGGTTGGTGTGCATCCCGAACCAGTCGGCGAGGAACACCACGAGGAACACCACCGCGCTGACCGTCGTCAGCACCATGCCGGCGACTGACACGGGGCTGCGAATCAGGGGCACGGCCGGGCCGGTGGCGGCATTCGTGGGCACGTGGCGGCTCCCAATCAGCGCAGAACGGCGTAGGCGATGATGGCGATGAGCACCAGGCCGATGCTCAGGCCGGCGCTGCCGATCAGCCGTCCGCGCCGCAGCTCGGTCGGTGTCGGCGGCGGCACCGTCAGCGCGGTCAGCTCGCCGGTCGCACTCAGCCGGGCGTATTCCGCGGCGCGCTCCTGGCTCAGCTCGTGTTCGCTCATCGAGCCCGTGAAGATGACCAGGTCCATCGGGAACTTGCCCGGGCGCAGGTGACCGTTGAAGAAGTGGACGACGAAGATGAACCCGATGGCGAGCACGGCCTCGGCGCCATGGACGAAGAGCGCGACGTTGAACATCCAGCCCGGGATCAGCCGGGAAGCGGCCATCGGGAACCAGAGCACGAGCCCGGCCGCGCCCATCAGGATCGTGCCCCACAGCACCGCCCAGTAGTCGAACTTCTCCCAATAGGTGAAGTGCTCGAAGCGAGGCGGCGGGCCCAGACCGCAGAACCACCGCACCTGCTGGCCGAACTGCACGAAGTCGGAGGGCTGCGCCACCATCGATGTCGGCCCCCACAAGATGCCGCGCTCGCCGCGGACGAAGGCGCGCCAGAGGATATTGGCGACGTGGTAGACGGCGGCGAGGAGCAGGACCGCGCCAAAGCCGCGGTGCACGATGCCGGCGCCATGAAAGCCGCCGAAGAGGGCCATCAACGCCCGACCCCAGGGGGCGTCGCTGAATAGCAGCGGCAGCCCGGTGGCGGCCAGGCCGAGAAACGACACCATCACCACGATGTGGAGCAGCCGGGACCGCCGGTCGAAGCGACGGATGTGCACGGCTTTGGTCATCGCGGAGCCTCAGTGTGCGCGCGCGCATCACGCTTCGAGCGCCAGAACCAGAGGACGCTGTGCAGGCCGAAGAAGCCGAAGCAGCCCGGGATCAGCGCCCAGTAGAAGCGGTTGGCCCACCAGAGCGTCCGGTTGCGCTGGTAGTCGTCAGGGTTGGGGTGCGGATCGTACTGGACGAAGCTGGCGCTGGCCCCCTGGTGGCACTGGCCGCAGGTTGCCGTGAGGTTGCCCGGTGCCACACTGGAGGCAGGGTTCGAGGCCGGCAGTACCTCATGCGGGGTGTGGCAGTCGGCGCACGCCGCCACGCGGGCCGAACCGAGCTGCGTCACCTTGCCGTGGAAGGTGCGGCCGTAGGAGGCGACGACCGAGGTGTGGCACGTGCCGCACTCGGCAATCACCCCCAGCCGCGAGGCCTCGGTGTCGGCGCGCGCGATGGTGTGCGCCGTGTGGCACATGGCGCACGAGGGCGCCTTGGCGTGGCCCTTCAGCAGCGCCGCCGCATGCACGCCAAGGTCGTAGCGCTCCTTGATCCCCTCGTGGCATCCGCCGCAGGTGGCCGGCGTCTGCGCGTGCGCCACGCGGCTCTTCGGATCGGCCTTGCCCAGAATGTCGTGGGTGCCGTGACAGGTGGCGCACGAGGGCGCGACGTTGAGGCCCGCCCGCTCGCGTGCCCGGCCGTGAATGCTGTCGCTGTAGCTCGTCCCGATATCGGTATGACAGGTGGCGCAGACCACCTTCTTCAACTTGTCGGCGTGCGGGAGCTCGGCCGCCGCGAGGTCGGTGTGGCAGTCGACGCAGGCCATCGACGCGTGCGGGGATTTCGCCAGGGCCGCCATGTCGACCGCCGCCGACCTGCCGTTGGCGCGCGTCATCGCGGGATCGCCGTGGCAGGCGGCGCAATCGTCGTTGGTCGGCGGCGTCGGAGCGGCCGGCGCCTGCCCCGCCCGCGCCACGGCGCCGCCGAGCAGCAGGGCGGCGGCGACGACCACGACGCGATACCGCGGGCCCATGCCCACCGCAACGGCCGCGACCAGCCGCTCGCGCGGATATCGCCCCGTCACGCCGGCACCTGTCGGAGCCCGGCCGGGGCCTCCCACCAGACCTGCGACGGTGCGCCCGGCGCACGAGCGCGCCAGGCCACGCCGCGATTAGTAAGTTCGACGAGGACCCGTTCGACCAGCCCGCCGATCCGGCCGCGCACGATCGGGCTGAGGCCGGCGCCGTGCTCGAAGCTGGCGCCGCCGAGCCCGACCAGGGTGACGTCGAACGGCCGGTCGCCCGCGAGGTGCGCCATCGCAACCGACGCCTCGAGCGCCGGCGCGTGGGAGTCGAGGCGCGGCGCCGCGCGACCGCCGAGCACCGCCCCGTGGTCGAAAACCCCCAGCGTCCCGGGCACGACGCCGCGCAGGGCGTCGATCGCGATGACGATGTCGGCGCCCGACAGGTGGAGCGCCAGGTCGAGGCCAGGCGTGCCGAGGTCGGCAATGTCGACGTCGTCGGGGAATGTGTAGTTGGCCAGCAGATGCGCCGCGCAGTACGGGCCGATGGCGTCATCGCTCATCAGCACATGGCCCAGACCGGCGACGAGCAGGCGGCAGCTCACAGGACCCTGACCTCGGCGATCGGCCGCCCCGAGGCGTCGAAGGTGTGGCACGCGCACGCCATGCAGGGATCGAACGAGTGGACCGTGCGCAGCACTTCGAGCGGAGCTTCCGGGTTGGCGACGGGATTGCCGATCAGCGAGGCCTCGTACGGTCCGACCTGGCCGCCGTTGTCGCGCGGGCTCGCGTTCCAGGTCGTCGGCACGACCGCCTGGTAGTTGGTGAGGATGCCCTTGTCGACGACCACCCAGTGCGACAGGGTTCCGCGCGGCGCTTCGTGCGTGCCGACGCCCTGGATCTCGCCTTTGCCGAACTGCGGCGGGTTGTGCGTGGTCGCATCGCCGCGGGCGATATTGTCGACGAGGGCGGTCCAGTGGGTCAGCGCGAGCTCGGCGAGCATGGCCGCGCGGATGGCACGCGCCACATGCCGGCCCATCGTCGACTGCAGGTCGTCGACTGTGATCGGGCGGCCCGCGAGCGAGGAGATGGTGGCGAGCGCCAGGTCGGTCCACTTCCGGGTCAGTGCGTGCCCGGACCGGTAGCCGATGAGGATGTTGGCGACGGGGCCGACCTGCATGGGCTTGCCGTCATAGCGTGGCGCTTTCACCCAGCTGTACTTGCCCTTTTCCTGGAAGTCCGTGTAGTCGGGCTCCGTCGTGCCCTGCCACGGATGCTGCGTGTCGTGGCCCTTGTACCAGGCATGGGTGAGATCCTCTGCGACGGCGGCCCTGAAAGGCGGGTCGGCCGGGGTGACGAAGGCGGCGGGCGACGATCCACCGTCGAAGAGGACACCGCCGGGCAGGTCGAACGACGAGCCGCGGCTGTCCCGCGGCAGGTCGGGCACGGCAAGATAGTTCTTCACGCCGGCCCCATAGGTGAACCATTCCGGATACCCGGCGGCCACGGCGCAGACATCGGGGAGATAGACCTGATGGATGAAGGGCACGACCTCGTCGATGAGCCCCTTGATCATGTAGAGGCGATCCATGTTGAGCGTGGCGAGGCTGTCGAGATTGATGGCGTTGGCGACGCCGCCGACCGTCAGGTTCTGGATGTGCGGCGTCTTGCTGCCGAGGATGGCGACCACCTGGTTCGCCTTGCGCTGGAACTCGAGGGCCTGCAGATAGTGGGCGAACGCGATCAGGTTGACCTCGGGGCTCAGATGCATCGCCGGGTGGCCCCAGTAGCCGTTGGCGAACAGCCCGAGTTGTCCGCTGGCTGCCACGCCCTTGACCTTGTCCTGCGCCGACTTCAGCTCCGGCTTCGAGTTGCGCGGCCACGCGGAGAGGGTCTCGGCCACGGCGGCGGCCTTGGCCACATCG
>JANOIR010000456.1:0-6811 GCA_031407765.1 Vicinamibacteraceae bacterium | reverse complement strand
GGCGTGTTCGACGAGGTGATGCCGAGCAGGCCGACGCCGCGCAGGATGAACGGCAGCACGGTGCCGCGGTAGTCGGCGCCGCCGACCAGGCCGCACAGCGCGACGTTGCCGCCGGTCTGCGTGCCGCGGACCAGCGCCTCCAGCGTCGCGCCCCCAACGTTGTCGAGCGCGCCGGCCCAGCGTGCCGGCAGCAGCGGGCGCGGTCTCGCCTCGCCGGCGAGCGACACCGCCTCGCGCGGGAGGATCTCCGCCGCGCCCAGCGTTCGCAGCCAGTCGTGCTGATCCGCCTTGCCGGTCACCGCGACGACGCGATAGCCGGCGCCGGCGAACATGTCCACCGCGAGGCAGCCGACGCCGCCGGTCGCGCCGGTGACGACGATCGACCCGCTATCCGGCGTCGTGCCGTTGCGGGCGAGCGCCTCGAGGCCGAGCGCGGCGGTGAAGCCGGCGGTGCCGATCGCCATCGCCTCGAAGGTCGAGAGCGCGTCCGGGATCCGCACGACCCACGCCGACGGCACGCGGGCAAGCGCGGCCCATCCGCCCCAGCGCGGCGCGCCGAAGTCATAGCCGGTGACCAGCACGCGATCGCCGACCGTCCAGGCGGGGTCGGACGACTCCGCGACGGTGCCGGCCGCGTCGATCCCCGGCACGTGCGGATAGCTGGCGGCAACCTTGTTCTGGCCGGTCGCGGCCAGGGCGTCCTTGTAGTTCAGCGAGGAGTACTCGACGGCGATCGTGACGTCGCCGGCCGGCAGCGCGTCGCGGGCGATGTCCTCGACCGCTCCGCGGGTCCCGGTGTCGGTCGTCCGTGCGACGAAGGCGCGGAAGCCGAGGGCCATGTCGCGGAATGTAGCACGGGGTCGCGCCAGGGCCGGCAACCAGATGCCGATGACCTCCGTCCCACGAGCATGCAGCCCGGCACCCATGAAACCAGGTTCTGGCGGTTCGACGCGCTGGCCGGGCTCGAGATCGCCCACGGCCGGTATCGTCGGCACGCCTTTCCCCGGCACGCCCATGACTGCTATGTGGTCAGCGCGATGGAAGAGGGCGTCGAGCAGCTGATCTGTCGCGGTCGGCGGCACACGGCCGGCGCGGGAGGGCTCGTGCTGCTGGCTCCTGGAACGTGGCACGAAAACCGGGGTGAGGGGTGCTACGCCTACCGGACCTTCTATCTGCCGGCCGCCTGGTTCGAGGCGTTGGACGGGCATCGCCCGGGCGGCGTCGGTTTCGAGTCGCCGGTGGTCGAGAGGGACCGACGGCTGGCCGGAGAACTCCTTCGGCTCCACGCGGCGCTCGCCGCAGCCGGCCCGACGCTCGAGATCGAAGAGCGGCTCGTGGCCGCGTTCGAGGCAGTCCTCGATCGACACGCTCGCCCGCGCGTGCCCGCCGATTGCAGCGCAGACCCGGCGCTGGTCGCCGTCATTCGCGACCACCTCGCCGCGCATCTCGCCTCGCGTGTCGGCCTCGCGGCCCTCGGCCGTCTCGTCGATCGCAGCCCGGGCCACCTGTTGCGCGTGTTTCGCCGGACCATGGGCGTGACGCCGCATCAATTCCAGACGCAGCTACGGATTGGGCGCGCCGCCGACCTCCTGCGCCGCGGCCGCACGCCGGCCGACACGGCGCTTGCGCTCGGCTTCGCCGATCAGAGTCACCTCACGCGGTACTTCACTCGCAGCGTCGGCGTGTCGCCCGGTCGCTTCGCGGCGGCGTCCAGATCGTTCAAGACGGCGCCACGGGACACCCGCGTATCGTGAGCCCACGAGGTCTCCCGATGCCGACACCCCATCCGCCGTCACCACGCGCTCGCCGAGCGGCACGCGCCGCACGCCTCCTCATCGCCTCGGCCCTGTTCCTGATCGCGTGGCGAGCGTTGGAAGCCGTACCCCAAGGGCCATCGTCCGCGGCTTCGCCAGGTGTGCTCGCCGACGAGACCACCCGCGCCATCGACGCCCTCTTCACGCGATGGGACGCGCCCGGGTCGCCCGGCGCGGCGATCGGCGTCGTGCGAGGCGGCCGCCTCGTGTACGGGCGCGGCATCGGCCTGGCGAGCCTCGAGCACGGCGTGCCGGTCACGACGCGGTCGCCCTTCTACATCGCGTCGACGTCGAAGCAGTTCACCGCCGCCTGCGCCGCGCTGCTCGCCGCCCGCGGCAGCCTGGACCTCGACGCCCCGGTGCGACGCTACCTGTCGGAGCTCAGGGCGACCGGATCACCGGGGCGGCCGCTCACGGTCCGCCATCTCCTGAACCACAGCGGGGGGGTTCGTGAGTGGAGCTCGCTCGCGCTCTTCGCCGGCCACGACGACCGTTTCGAGCAACGGCTCGACAACGCCGACCTGCTCCGCCTGCTAGCGCGCCAGCAGCGGCTCGAGTTCGAGCCGGGCTCGCGCTTCAGCTACAGCGGCGGCGGCTATCAGCTGCTGACGGCGATCCTCGAACGAGTCTCGGGCCGGCGCCTCCGAGCGCTGGCCAGCGAGCTGCTCTTCCAGCCGCTCGGCATGCGCGACACGTTCGTGGACGACGACTACACGGCGGTCGTCCCCGGCCGTGTCGACAGCTACCGCCCGTCCGGTCCGGGTCGCTACGAGCGGCGGCTGAAGCACTTCGACGCGTACGGCGACGGAGGCATCGTGACCACCGTCGACGATCTGGCGCGCTGGGCCGCCGCCTTCGCCGCCGATCGGCTCGGCGCGCCCGGCGTGGTCCGTACACTCACGACGCCTGGACGCCTCGCCGGCGGCGCGCCGATGGACTACGCCTTCGGCCTCCAGTTGCGCACCTACCGCGGCCACGCCGTCGTCGAGCATGGCGGCGACATGCTGGGCTTCACCTCGGCGATGGCCCAGTTCCCCGAAGACGACCTCACGGTGATCGTCCTGGCGAACACGCCGGAGGTCCCGTCGGTGACGATGACGCGACGCATCGCCGACCTGCTCCTCTTCGACGGCCCGCGTCCCGCCGCACCGACATCGGCAGAGGCGCCTCGGGCGGCCGACGCGGCCTCTCTCCGGCAGTACATCGGGACCTACTGGTGCGCCGAGGCCAACTTCTACCGGCGTGTGCGGCTCGACGACGGCCGCCTCGTGCTCGACGCCGGCGAAGGAACGGGCGGAACGCGTCTCGTTGGCGCCGGCCGCCATGCCTTCGTGCTGGCCGACCAGCCATCGCGACGCGTCGTCTTCGATCGGGTGGAGTCGCCGGCTGCCAGACTGCGGGTGGGCACGCCGGAGACGGGAGACGGCTTCGAAGCCGAGCGCTACGATCCGACGCCGCCGGCCTCGCTCGCGGATCTCGCGCCGTTCCTCGGGGTGTACCGCAGCGACGAGCTCGCGACTACCTATCGCATCACGGCCGGCGCCGGAGCCGTTACCCTGCAGATCGGCGACGGCCGCCCGCTCGCCCTCTTTCCGACGCCGGCGCCGCGCGTCGTGTGGAATGCGAAGGACCGGGTGTGGATCGGCTTCGGCGAGCTGATCCTGCGTCGGGACGCGGATGGCCGCGTCACCGCGCTGACGATCGGCGACAGCCGGGTCACCGGCATCGTCCTGCGCAAGGTGGGCTGATTCGGGCGGGTTCGCGCCGGCGCCGGAGCGCGCGATCAGACCCGGCCGCTGGTGGCCGTGAGCGCTACGAGCGGGCTGACCCGGGCGGCGCGCCGGGCGGGCAGCCAGGCCGCGAGGAACACCGCGGACGCCAGCGCCAGTGTGGCCACGGCGTAGCTGGTGATGTCGAACGGCGTGACGCCGAAGAGCAGGGTGGCGACCAGCCGGCTCGCCGCCAGGGCACCGGCGAGGCCGAAGACGGCGCCGATCGCGGTGAGGCGCGCCGCCTGCCAGACGACCAGCCGCCAGACGTCCTTGCCTTCCGCCCCGATCGCGAGGCGGATCCCGAACTCGCGGGTCCGCTGCTGCACGGCGAAGGCGACGACCCCGTAGGTGCCGAGTCCGGCGAGCAGCAGGGCGACGCCGGCGAACGCCCACAGCATCGCGAGCAGCAGGCGCTCCTCGCTGAGGCTCGCGGCGCGCACGTCGTCGAGCGTGCGCACCTGGAAGATCGGCGCGGTCGGGTCGACGGCGCGGATGGCCTGGCGCGCCGCCGCGATCAGTGCCGCCGGCGGCTGGGCGCCGCGGATGACGAGCCGCATCGGCCCGTAGACGAAGCGGTGGTACGACCAGTAATAGGCCGGCGTCGGAGCCGTCGCCAGCCGGGCGTTGCGCACGTCGCCGACGACGCCGATCACACGCAGCCGGGCGTTGCTGATCGGCCGGATCTCGCGCCCGACCGGATCCTCGTCGCCCCAGAGCGCCTTTGCGAGCGACGCCGACAGGATGACGCTGCGCGCCGCCTCGCCCGGCGTCAGAGCGGCGAACGTCTGCCCGCGCAGCAGCGGAATGCGCATCGCGTCGAAGTAGTCGCCGCCGACGAGGCGCCATGACGACTGGATCGACTGCCCCGCCGCCAGCCGCGATCCCTCCGCGAAGACGTTCTGGCTGGTCTGCGCACCAGGCCCGAGCGGCAGCGTGGTGATGAACCCGGCCGCGTCGACACCTGGCAGCGCGCGGAGCCGCGCCTCGACGGCGTCGTAGAACTCCGGCGCGTTGGCCGAGGGACGCGTCGACAGCGTCACCGCGCCCTCGGTGCGGAATCCGGGATCGACGCGAAGCAGGCCCCAGAAGCTGCGCGCCACCAGGACCGCGCCGACCAGGAGCGTGAGCGACAACGCCAGTTGCGCGACGATCATCGCGTCGCGCAGCCGTGAGCGTGGCGTCAGGCGGACGGCGTGCGCCTGCAGCGCGTCCTGCGGCGCGACCAGCGTCGCCCGCAACGCCGGGCCGACGCCGGCGAGCACGCCCGACACGAGCGTGGCGGCAATCGCCACGACGAGCACGCGCCAGTCGACGGCGATCTCGGCGACGCGCGCGATCGGCAGCGTCCGCAGCGCATCGACGCTGGACGACGCGAGCGCGATGCCGAGGGCGCCGCCCGCAGCGGTAACGACGAGGCTTTCGATGAGCAGCTGTCCGATCGCGCGGGCGCGCGATTCACCCAGCGCCTGCCGCACCGCCAGCTCGAAGCCGCGCGCCGACGCGCGCACCAGCAGCAGGTTCGACAGGTTGGCGCACGCGACGAGCAGCAGCAGGGCGACCGCGCCGAGCAGCACCACGAGGGTGCGCCGCATCGACTCGCCGACGATGTCCTCGGCGAGCGGCACCAGCCGGGTGCGCCAGCCGCGCTCGGCGGCCGGCAGCGACGCCGCCATCTGCGTCGCGATGCCGTGCAGCTCGCGGTCCGCCGCCTCGATGGTCACGCCCGGCTTCAACCGCGCGAACACGTCGAGCTCGTGATTCATCCGCTGTTCCTGGGCGAGGTCGGCCTGCATCGGCACGGCGACCTCGATGTCGCCGGGGAGCGGCAGGCCGGTCGCGGTGACGCCGACGATGGTGTAGGCCTCGCCATCGAGCCGGACCACCTGGCCGACGACGTCGGGTCGGGCGCCGAAGTGGCCGCGCCAGAACCCGTCCGAGAGAATGGCGACCTTGGCGCCCCCGGGCCGATCCTCCTCGGCGAGGAAGTCCCGGCCCTGCGCCATGGTCACGCCGAGCGTGCCCAGGAAGTTGGCGGTCACCATCCGCACCTGGATCAGCTCGGGCTCGCCGCTGCCGGTCAGGTTCATCGCCCGCCAAGTGACCGCCGCCATCGACGCAAAGCTCCGGGCCCGGGCCTGGAAGTCGACGTAGTTCGGCACCGACACCGAGAAGAACGGGACGTTGCGTTCGAGGTTGGTTTCGTAGACCGCGACCAGCCGATCCGCCTGCGGCAGCGCGAGCGGCCGCAGCACCACGGCGTCGACGGTGCTGAACATCGCGGTCGCCGAACCGATGCCGATGGCGACGATGAGGACGGCCACGGCGGTGAACCCGGGCGTGGCAAGGAGCTGACGGATGGCGTAGCGAATGGTGCGCATAGGCTGCTACGGGTAGTAGATCACAGCGGAGCCGCCAGCGGTGAGACGTGGCGTCATGTCACTCGGCGCGCAGCGCGACCTGTGGATCGATGCGCGAGGCCCGCCGCGCCGGTAGGTAGCAGGCGGCGAATGCGACGGCTACGAGCAGGCTGCCACACCCGGCGAGCACCAGCGCCCCGTTGGTGTGCATCGCAGGCAGGATGCTGCCCAGGAGACGGGCGAGGCCGAACGCACCGACGAGGCCCAGTCCGATGCCGACCGCGGCCAGGCGGATCCCCGCGCCGAGGATCAGCCGATTGACGTCGGCCAGCCGCGCGCCGAGCGCCATACGCAGCCCGATCTCGGTGGTGCGCTGCGTCACGGTGCGGGCGATGACACCGTAGATGCCAAGCGCCGCGAGGCCCAGGCCCAGCGCCGCAAAGGCTCCGAGCAAGGTATTGATCATGCGCAAGTCCGCGAGCGTGCGATCGAATGTGGCTCTGACCGGGGTCAGGTCGCGAACGGCCAGGTCGGGTTCGAGCGCCGCGATCGCCCTGCGGATGGCATCGAGCAGGCTGGTGGGAGCGACGCCGGCCACACGCACGGCGATCGCCACGGTCGACCTCGGCTCCTGGGAGAGCGGCTGGTAGACCTGGAATCGCGTCGGCGCCGCTGCCAGATCCAGCGAGCCCACGTCGCTGACGACGCCGATGATGTCAGTCCAAGCGGGCGCCCCCGGGCCGCTCTGGGCGATCCGCCGTCCGATCGGATCGCCGCTCATGAAGAGCGTACGGGCCAGGCCCTCACTGATGATCGCGACCTTCGGCGAGGTCGCCGTGTCGGCGTCGGTGAAGGCGCGGCCGCGCAG
>JANOIR010000439.1:0-4464 GCA_031407765.1 Vicinamibacteraceae bacterium | reverse complement strand
TCGCCATCATTTCCCATCCCGACGCGGGCAAGACCACGCTGACCGAGAAGACGCTGCTCTACGCCGGCGCCATCGAGCTGGCCGGCGCCGTGCGCGGCCGCAAGGCGCAGCGCGCGGTCGTCTCGGACTGGATGGACGTCGAGCGCGAGCGCGGCATCTCGATCACGTCCGCGGCACTCGAGTTCGAGCTCTACGACTGTAAGGTCACGCTGCTCGACACACCCGGCCACAAGGACTTCTCTGAGGACACGCTGCGCACGCTGCTCGCCGTCGACAGCGTGGTGATGGTGATCGACGCCGCCAAGGGCATCGAGACGCAGACGCGAAAGCTGTTCGAGGTGTGCCGCAACAAGGGCCTGCCGATGTTGACCTTCGTCAACAAGCTCGATCTGCCGAGCCGCGACCCGTTCGAGCTGCTCGACGAGATCGAGCGCGTGCTGCAGATCGCCGCGGCGCCGGTCAACTGGCCGATCGGCGATGGCGACCGCTTCAAAGGCGTCTACGACCTGCGTCGGAACCAGGTGCTGCTCTACGAGCGTACGCTCCACAACGCACGCCGCGCCGAGATCGAGGTATCCAGCATCGAGGATCCGGCGCTGAGCGACCTGATTGGCGAGGACGCCGCGACCCACCTGCGGGAATCGGCCGCGCTGGTCGCCCAGGCCGGCACCCAGGTCGATCACGAGGCCTACCTGCGCGCCGAGCAGACGCCGGTGTTCTTCGGCAGCGCGCTCTCGAACTTCGGGCTGGAGCCGTTCCTGCGCGGGCTGACCGAGTTCGCCCCACCGCCGCAGCCGCGGCCGTCGAGCGCCGGCACGGTCGATCCGGCCGATCCCGACTTCAGCGGCTTCGTCTTCAAGATCCAGGCGAACATGAACCCGCGGCATCGCGATCGCATCGCCTTCGTGCGGGTCTGCTCGGGCGTGCTGTCGAAGGACATGCTGGTCACCAACACCCGCCTGAACGCGCCGCTGCGGCTGTCGCGGCCGAACCGGTTCTTCGGGCGGGAGCGCGAGACGGTGGATACTGCCGTCGCTGGCGACGTCATCGGCCTGGTGAATCCGGGACGCTTCGCCATCGGCGACACGCTGTGGGCCGGCAAGAAGCTGACGTATCCGCCCATTCCGCACTTCGCGGCGGAGTTCTTCGCCGCGGTGCGGCTGCGCGATACGCGCTACAAGCAGTTCGAGGAAGGCGTCCGCCAGCTCGAGGAAGAAGGCCTCATGCAGGTGGTCTTCCCCATCTTCGGCCGACGTGAGCCGATCCTCGGCGTGGTCGGCGCGCTGCAGTTCGACGTCGTCGCGGCACGGCTCAAGAGCGAGTACGGCGTCGAGTGCGACATCGACCGTCTGAAATACTCGATCGCGCGCTGGGTGAAGTGGCCCGAAGGCGCGACGACGACCGAGCTGAAGCTGCCGACGCTCGGGGTGCTCCAGGCCGTCGACCGCGACGAGCGCACGGTGCTGCTGTTCGAGTCGAATTGGGAGCAGCAGTACTGCGAGCGCGAGAATCCGACGGCGCAGTTCCTGGCCGTCGCGTAGGCGCCTGAATTCCGCCTCACCCCCGTTGATGACTCAACGGGACCAGTAGCCGTCACGGACATGGATCCTGCCGCCTCGCCCCTTGAGGGCGACCGTCACGCGATGCCATCCGTCTCCCCTCGCGACGCCCGTCGGCTCGAATGACAGGATGTATCGCTGCCGGTAGTCTCGCAGGATCGCCTCGAACACCGCGCCAAGCGGCTTGGATCGGTCGATGTGCACGACGCGCCCTCCCGTGCGGTCGGCCAGGACACGAAGCAGCCGCAGCCCGTCATCTCCAACCACAGGAGGGACATCCGCAGGTCCCGTGCGCTCGTGTGATGGCAGCGCCACGAAACACAGGGAGACGCCTCGGCGCAGGGCGGTCTCCACGACTGTGAGCGCGTCGACCCAGCTCGTGTTGTCGCGTCCGTCGGTGAGCGCCAGCAGTAAACGAGACTCGTCGTTCACCGCGCCGTCCAGGATAGCCAGCTCCAACGCGTCGAAGAATGCGGTTCGCTCGCCGGCCGCGCGTCGAAGATTCGCGGCCAACGCCTGAAGCGCCGCCGGAGTTCCCCTGCCACGATCGAGCGCAACCGCACGCGCATCGCCCGCAAAGGCATACGCCATCAACCGATCCCCAAGCCTGAGGCCATTCCGCAGGGCGTCGGTCGCGAGCGCCGCATCGGCGATCTGCGCGGATGTCATGCTGCCGCTCACATCGAGAACCGCGGCAACCGACAGCGGAACGGAGTCCGGCAGAAGGGTCACACGTTGGATGACGTCGTTGTCACGGACGATGAAGTCCGCCGCCGTCAGACCGGCGAGCGGTCGCCCATTCCGTTCGACGAGTACGTCCATGCGGACGACGTCAGTCGCCGCACGAAAGCGTGGCTGCTGAGCAGGCGCGAGCAACAACTGCAGCACACAGAGCAGTCCTACACACATGTTCACTCCCTCAACCTCCTGATGGATTCGAGACGAGCCTCCAGCTGCCACGCCTGCCCTTGGATGTACACGCGCCACGGATCAAGACCCAGTGGACTCGCCAAGGCCCGCTGGATCCACCGTCTTGATTCCGTCGCATCGCCCTGCTCGTCAGCCAGGTTGCCGAGCGCCAGCATCGGGGTCGTTGCTGAGGAGTATTCGCCCAGCGCCGCGCTGTAGTCCGCAGCGGCCGCCTTCAGGTCGCCAACAACGCGTGCGGATCTCCCGCGAAACAGCAGCGCCAGGTATCGCGTGCGCGTCGGCAGGGGGACTCCGAGGACGGCTGTCAGCGCTTTGCGGGCCTCATCAGCGCGTCCAAGTGCCAGTCGGACGTTGGCGAGCCGCACGAGAGCCTCGGCATCAGTCGGCGTCACCTCGTTCGCCGTCACGTCGTTCGCCGTCACCCTGGTTGCACGCTGATAGTCGAGCTCTGCTGCGCGCAACTGATCGCGCCAACGGCGCCGGTCGTCCGCTGATTCCAACTCCTTGCTCAACGATGCATCCGGGCGATTCAAGGCGACGTGCGTCTCCTGGAACGTCCCCCGGGCAAGGAGCAGATCGTGACTGTTCGGAAAGCGCTGCAGCCCTCTGGCAATCAATGCAGGCTGCAGCGTCACCTCGACAGCGGCCTGCAGCCGCGCCGCCGCGGCAGAATACCAACGCTCGATGTAACGCAGGACGGTCTGCCATTCGGCGCTCGTACTCCCAGCCGAAGGTGTTGGGTGGCCGCCCGATGAGCTGTCCAGGTCCACCGGCCACGGAACGGCTCCGTATTCCGTGAAGTCGGCGCGCAGTCCATGAAGCAGATTGATCGCCTTTTCGGACGCATGGAGGTTTCGCGCGGCGGCATCCACGGCGGCCGCACTCCTGGAGGCGCAGAGGTGAAGACCCGCGAACAGCACGAGCAGTTGCACTCGCGCAGCTCTTAGCGAATTGATCAAACGTTCGTCTTCAGTGATGGACAGGCGGTTCGCTGGCCGGCGATGGTGCTTGATGTCCGCCTCGATACGCGCGACTGTCACGCCCAGTGTGGCTGTGGCCCAGCTCGGACTCTCGCGCGCGAGCGCTTCAACAGCACGTTCGACGTCCCCCGTCTCGTATTCAGCAAGCAGGTGGCGTAGGCGCTTTTCGTCTGCAGTCCTGGCGTGCGGCTCGGTGTAGCGGCTGCCCCATTCCGCGATCTGCGCCGACGCGGCGGTCCCTCCGAGTGAAAGGACGAGCGCACATGCGGATGCGTGGGCAGAGAAGCGCCGAACCATCATCAGATCCGATCAGCTGCCAGGTTCCGATGTAGCCTACCGCACGCGTTCCCCCGCCTGGGTAAGGAGTACCGATGCCGCCAGCATCGAAGTGGGTGATCCTCGTCGTCGCGGCAATCGTCGGTGTACCGGCTGCCGGGCAACGGTTCGAGACCGGCGCGACGGCCGTCGTCGTCGACGTGGTCGTCCGCGACAAGGGCGGCCGCTTCATCACCGGGTTGACGCCGGCCGACTTCACCGTCGCCGAGGACGGCGTGGCGCAGCGGATCACGTCGCTGCAGATGGTCGGCGCCCCGCCGCCGGAGGGCACGGCTCCGACGGCTCCGGGGTCGTCGCCCACGCAGCCACCTGAAGCCACGGCGCCGGAGCAGCCGCGGTTCACGGCGCTGGTCTTCGACCGCCTCGAGGCGAAGAACGCCGACATCTCGCGCGCCGGCGGCGAGGCGGCGATCGCCAACGTGGGCCGCACCGACGTCCTCGGCGTGTTCCTGATCGACCACGGGCTGCGGCTGGTGCAGCCCTTCACGACCGACAAGGTCAGGCTGACCGCGGGCGTTCGGCGGGCCGTCGACCGAGCCGTCGCGTTGATCACTCGCGATCCCACCACGGGCCGTCGCAGCGATGGTGGCGACACGCCAGGCTCTGTCCCCGCGGCCGAGGACCCCGGGAGCGTCGACGCGAACGGCATCCTGCAAGTG
>JANOIR010000438.1:0-32215 GCA_031407765.1 Vicinamibacteraceae bacterium | reverse complement strand
GGACGCCGATCCGGTGCTGTCGTGGACGCCGGCGCCGGCACCGGCCGGGCGCGGCACCCGCGCGCCGGCGCGCGCTCGGACGGCGGGTGCCTCGCCTGCCGCCGGCGGCGCCGACACGCGCTACACCGTCCAGGTCAGCGTCGACGGCGGCGGGACGTGGCAGACCGTCGGCTTCGCGCTCACCGAGCCGCAGGTCCGCATCGATCGCACCGTGCTCGGCGACGCCGAGACAGTAAAGGTCCGCATCACCGCGACCAGCGGCTTCAAGAGCTCGTCGACTGAGCGGACGATGAAGGCCAGCGAGCTCGGTTAGCCGCCGGATCGATGCGGCGCGGAAGCCGCGGTGAGCAGGTAATCCTTGAGCGCGGTGAACGCCCGCCCGCGGTGGCTCACCGTCCGCTTCTCGGCCATCGACGCCTCGCCGAGGCCCTTGCCCAGCTCCGGGCTGAAGAAGATCGGGTCGTAGCCGAAGCCCTGCGTACCGCGCGCCTCGGGCAGTATCTCGCCCTCGACCGTGCCGCGCGTCTCGAACAGCACCGCGTCCGGCGTCGCCAGCGCGATCGCGCAGACGAACCGGGCGCTGCGCTCGGCGCGTCCGCTGATGGCCAACTCGCGCCAGATGTTGGCGAAGCGCTCCTCGTAGGTGGCGCCGGGATAGCGGGCCGACCACACGCCGGGGCGGCCGTCCATCGCATCGATCTCGAGGCCTGAGTCGTCGGCGACCGCGAGCAGCCCCGTCGCGTCGGCGTAGTAGCGCGCCTTCAGGCGCGCGTTGGCCTCGAAGGTCGCGCCGGTTTCCTCCGGCGCGGCGATGTCGGTCAGGCCTTCGAGCGAACGGACGTCGAAGGGCACGCCCTGCAGCAGGTCGCGGATCTCGCGCAGCTTGCCGGGATTGGTGGTGGCGAGGAGGAGGATCGGTCGCTCACCGGGCGCCGGCCCGGTCATGCCGTCGGTCCCGGGCCCTTGGACGACTGCGGGGGGCCCGTCGCGCCGGTCACCAGGGCGACGAGGATCGTCAGCAGCGCCAGCCCCGCGAGGCCGTACTGCAGCAGCCGGCCCCATCCGAGGAGACCCGCGTAGACCGAGGCGATGGCCAGCACCAAGGCGACCCCGAAGAGGAGCTTGCGCTTGATTTCGGCCGGTTCTGACGGCGTGTTCGAGCGGTAGCGGTCGGAGACGGGCTCGTCATCGGCCGACAGGGTCGGCGGCGTCGGCGTGGGATCGGTCACGAGCGGAGATTGTACCGTCTCGGCCGCCTGGCGTCCCTGCTGCGCGATCTCCGCCACGATGCGCAGGGCCCGCACCACCTCGCGGCTCTCGACGTCGACGTCCCGCTCCGCCTCCGCCCAGTCGACGGGCTGCCCCTCGTCGACGCGCGTGGCCAGCGCCAGCAGCCACGCTTCCTGATCCCGTCGGTTCACGCATCTCCCCGCGGGCAGCTCCAGTGCGCGCCCATCTCCAGAACGCTGGACATGGCATCCGCGCACACTGCGCACACTGCGCGCCGGATCGCCGACACCGGCGAGGCGACTCAGGTCCGCCGGGGCGCTGGCATCGCCTCGGCGAGCCGCAGCATGGCCCGGCGACAGGCGACGCGGGTGGCGTTGGCGTTGGGGCGTCCGAGGAGTGCCGCCACTTCCTCATAGTCGCAGCCCAGCTCTACGCGCAGGAAGATCAGCTCCTGGTCGGCCGGCGACAGCGCTTTCATCGCCACCTCGAACCGCGCGCGCTCTTCCCGGCCAAGCGTCAGCTCGAAGGGCGACGCCTCGGGCGAGGTGGGCTCCTCGCCCGTGTCGAGCGGGTCGGGCGGCGGGTGCCGCTGGCCGGACCGGACCACATCGAGGATCCGGTTGGTCAGGATCGTGCGCAGGAACGCGGGAAACGAGCCCTGGTGCATCGGCTCGAACGTCGGGAAGCTGCGGATCGCTCGGATCAGCACTTCCTGGACGACGTCCCCGGTGTCCAGCGCGGGGCGCGCCCCCTTCGGCAGCCGGCCGCGCGCCCAGATGTGCAGGCGCGGCAGATAGCGCGCGCAAATGGCGTTCTCGGCCTCTCGATCGCCGCCGCAGGCCCGCCGCACCAGCTCGAACGACGACTCGGCGTCGGCCGCGCCAGGCCCCGGCGTCGTCGATCGCGGCGCCCGTCGCGGCGCGCCATGAGGTCCGGGACTGCTCATGAACTCGGTCCTGTGGGCGCTGATCATAGTCGGGTTACTCCCCTGCGTGCTTAGACGTTGCGAGTACATGGACGGACGCATCGCGCACGTTCCGCGTTCAACTTTGCCTCGCAGCCCCACCTTTTTCTTCGCGCCGGTCGCGGTGCTGTCGAGAAGCCGCATCGGGCTCCGACTACCCTATAGACACGCTGGAGCGGCTGCGCCGGCGACAGGACGAGGAGATCAACGACGTGAAGTTCATGATCATGATGCACGCCCCCCGCGCTGGCTGGAAAGAAGCGGGCATCGGGACGTGGCCGCCGGCCGACATCCAGGCCCACATCGGGTTCATGCTCCGCTTCAATCAGGAGCTGACCGAGAGCGGCGAGTTCGTCGACGCACAGGGGCTGTCGCTGCCCGAGGAGGCGCGGGTCGTGCGCGCGGCGCCGAAATCCGGCGAGCCGGTGGTCACCGACGGGCCGTTCCCCGAGGCCAAGGAGTTCCTCGCCGGCTTCTGGATCATCGACGTCGAGAGCCCGGAGCGCGCCTATCAGCTCGCTGCGAACATATCGGCCGCTCCCGGCAAGGGCGGCGTCCCGATGAACATGCCGATCGAAGTGCGGCAGGTGATGAGCCGGCCGCCCGAGGACCTGTGACCCGCCTTCGCCCCACGCACCCCCAGGGGCTTCGCCGCGGCGAGCTCGAACCCGAGACCGAGGCCGAGCAGCTGCTGCGCACGCTGGCGCCGCAGGTGCTCGGCGCAATCGTCCGTCGCTTCGGCGACTTCGCCAGCGCCGAGGACGCCGTGCAGGAAGCGCTGCTCGCCGCCGCGATGCAGTGGCCGGAGCAGGGCGTGCCGCAGCATCCGCGCGCGTGGCTGATCCAGGTGGCGTCGCGGCGGATGACCGACCACGTCCGCCGTGAGATCGCGCGGCGGCGGCGCGAGACGGTCGTCTTCGAGGAGCGCCAGCACGACCTCGCGCCCTCCGCGGATCGAGACGCGGCGACGGCGCACGACGACACGCTGATCCTGCTGTTCATGTGCGCGCATCCCGAGCTCAGCGAACACGCCGCGATCGCCTTGACGCTGCGCGCCGTCGGCGGCCTCACGACGGCCGAGATCGCCAGCGCCTTCCTCATCCCCGAAAGCACCATGGCGCAGCGGATCAGCCGCGCCAAACAGGCGATCCGCAAGTCGGGGGTGCCGTTCTCGCTGCCGACCGACGGCGAGCGGGCGGCGCGGCTCACCGCCGTGCTGCACGTCCTCTACCTGATCTTCAGCGAGGGCTACGTGAGCAGCGCGGGCGCGCTCCTGACCCGCGCCGACCTGGCAAGCGAGGCGATCCGTCTGGCGCGCGCGGTGCAGCACCTGCTGCCGGACGATCCGGAGGTGGCCGGCCTGCTCGCCCTGATGCTCCTCACCGACGCCCGCCGCGACGCGCGCACGGGTCCCCAGGGTGAGCTGATCCCGCTCGCCGAGCAGGACCGCACCCGATGGAACCACGCCGCGATCGAGGAGGGGGTGGCGCTGATCAGCAGAACGCTGGCGCGCGGCGCCGTGGGGCCCTACCAGCTCCAGGCGGCGATTGCCGCGGTGCACGATGAGGCCGCGCGCCCCGAGGATACCGACTGGCCGCAAATCCTGGCGCTCTACGGGCTGCTGGAGAAGATGACGCCGAACCCGATGATCACCCTCAACCGGGCCATCGCCGCGGCCATGGTCGAGGGGCCGGACGCCGGCCTGGCGATGGTCGATCCGCTCGACACCGACACCCGGCTCGGCGGGCACTACCGGCTCGACGCGGTGCGCGCCCACTTCCACGAGATGGCGGGCCGTCTCGGCGCGGCGCGCGAGCACTACCTGGCCGCGGCGGCCAAGACGGCCAGCATCCCGGAGCGGAACTACCTGACGACCAAGGCAGCGACGGTTGCGCAGCGCATCGTCGAACCCTGAGCGGGCGCGGGTCAGGGCTTCGTCGTCGTCATCGCCGCCACGAAGCGGCGCGCTTCATTGGCCAGCGCGACCCAGATGTCTTCGTGGCCGCGCAGCGCGATCCACTCCTTCATCACGCGACCGTGGCCAGGATCGAAGGGCTCACCGTGCCCCAGGCCCACGAGCTGGTCGACGCGCGCCTTGGGCAGCTTGGCAACAAAGGTGCCCCGCGGGAACATCGCGAAGATCTTCCCGTGCACCTTCAGGCCGATCGCCGACATCATCTTCCCGGAGGTGACGTCGGCGTCACGGCGGAACGCGTCCGCAACGACGGCGAACCGCGGATCGACATCCACGGCTGCGGCCTTCGACGAGGACCGGGCAGGTCGAGTGGTCTTCGCGGCTTTCGGCATGGCGTCCTCGACGGACAGCCTATGCCGAATGCCGCTCGAGGCCTAGCTGCCAGCGACGCAGGGGCCGAGCACCTTCACCTTCTTGACGTCGATCCGGCGGGCGACGATGTCGAACTTCTGGTCCTTGTCGCTCGCCCACTCGTTGAGCCACTTCGACGGCACCTTGGCCTCCTCGGTCTTGCCATCGAGGTGGAGCTTGACCTTGGTGTAGTCGTCCTTGCGATCGATTTCGATCTTGCCCTTCTCGAAGTCCTTGAGCTCGCCCCTGATCTCCACGCGCTGGCCGCGGTGCTTCGTCAGATCCTCGTCGTCCTCGAGCCAGTAGAAGATCCGCTCGCGGAGCGGGACCGCAGTCGAACGTGCTTCGGCCGCCGCCAGCATGATGTCGCTGCGGCTCCACACGAAGGTGGATGGCGCGACCACGCTCGGCGCGTTGGCGTCGGTCACGCAGCCGCGGACGACGAAATCGTCGTCGATTGCGGACGGGCTGCTGGCTCCGGCGCCCACACCGGCCAACGCGACGAGCCCAGCCGACAGAGCAATTCCAAGTCTGGTCATAAACACTCCTCCGGCCGCGGAGAATGCAACATGTGCGCCCAAACGGTCCCGCATCGAAAACTGGCCGAACTGAGCGATAATTCTCATCTGCACCCGCCGCGGGGCGTAGCTCAGCCTGGTAGAGCGCTCGCTTTGGGAGCGAGAAGTCGCTGGTTCGAATCCAGTCGCCCCGACCACTTCACACGGTTCGCTCTCTGATTCGGGCACGCGGCGCGACGCTTCGCGTCACACCAGCGGGCGGCGAATCCAACCCCGGCTTCAGAAGCTGACGAACTGCTGGTCGACGACGACGTCTGCGGCCGCCAGGTCGGTCACATTCGGAAAGTCCTTTGGCGGGAACGGATGCCCCTGGCGGACAACTGTCAGGCGGAGCATCCCGGCCGGGCGGACGTCACGCAGCCCGGGATCGTTTGACAGGCCGCGCGCGGCCGCGACGAACAGCATCGTGCCCAGCGTCCGCAGCGCGCCGCCGCCGTAGGCGCCGCTCACCTTGGCGTTGAACGCGTCGGTCAGGGCCGAGCCGAAGCCCTCGAGCGCCTCGATGGCCTCCTTCGGCGAGTGGCCGGCCTGGGCCCGGAACTCGGCGAGCCGGAGCCCGGCCTTGCGGGCGGAGGCGACGATCGCGCGCTCCATCTCGAGCAGCTGCAGGAGGAGGGTGCGCCCGAATCCGGTCGCGGCGTTCTGCAGGATCTTCTCGAGCTCGCCCGGACGGTAGAACGCGGCGTCCCCCTTGCGGCCGAGCGACACCAGCAGATCATGGACATCCTTCATCGCGTCGGCCAACGCCGCACGGGTGTGTCCGTTGAAGATCATCGCCTCGACGGCCTTCGGATCGGTGATGTCCCAATGGACGTCGGTCGCCATGTTGAGCCTGAAGGTCGACCCGTCGCGGGCGATGTCGGTGGACACGGGGATAGCGGCGAACACCATCAGCGCGCAGGCGCTGGCTTGGGCCCCGTCGTAGCGCGTACGATCCTGGAAGAAGTCGGTCGGCATCAGCGTCTTGAGGGCGCGCTGGATGCTGCGCGACATCTCCAGGTAGGCCGTGTCGCGCGGATCCGCGGGCGCTCGCAGCCAGGCGGCCGGGACGCGGCTGGGCAGCGTCAGGTCGAGCGTCAGCAGCGTGTTGCCGAAGTTGTCCGAGCCGTTGTCTTCGATGCAGTCGATGGTCTTGTCGAGATCGGTGATCCAGGTGTCGAACGACGCCGCCTCGGCGAACACGCCGGGAAAATAGCGGGCGACGAGTGGCTTGACCTGGTACTGCAGATCGCCGCGCTTCATGTTGGTCCGCGCCTGATCGAAGGAGTAGGTGTAGGTCATCGCATCCGTCGAGTGGACGCGCAGGCGCCGCCCGACCGTCTCGAACGGCAGGAACGCGCCGACCGTGAGCCGGCTGTCCCGCTGCGTCTTCTTCCAGGGCAGCACGGACGACGTCGTGACGATGTCCTCGGCGGTCAGCTCGTAGACGATGACGCGGCCGCCTTCTTCCTCGGCAACCGTGCTCTTCGCCAGCGCCCGGTTGATGTGGTCGATCGTGGCTTTGTAGAACGGAAACGACAGCTCGACATGTGTGTGGCGCGTCACGCCGTGCGTGAGCGCACCCAGGTGGACGGTGACGTCCGGCCGCGTCGTCAGGAAGAGCGTGTCGAATTGACCCGCGAGCGCCTCCTTCCAAAGACCGTCGAGCCCTGGCTTGGCGTGGCCGAAGTCGAACTCCGCGTCGATCAGCGCTGTCGAGGTCGTGGCGCGCTCGTAGGCCGCCGCCAGCTCGAACGTGTACTTCCGCTTCAGCGCCTTGACCGCCTTCTCGTAGAACTCGTCCTTCTTGGCGATCAAGAGCGCGATGGTCTTCCGCACCTGCTCGAGGTCGCTGAAGTCGAATGTCCGGCCCAGGAACTCCGAGATCTTCTGCTGGAACAGCGCGTCCAGCTTGGCGAAATCGGTTGCGTTGACGATCGTCTCGAGCTGATCGAGGCCGAGGGTCTTCTCGATCCGCGTGTGCAGCGCGACGAGCACCTCGAGGAGCTTGCCCTGCGGATCGAGCAGGTGATCGAGCTCCTGCGCCGCCGCCTTGAAGGCGCCGAACTCGGCCGTGTTGGTGACCGCCCCGAGCAGCGGGCCGACGGCGAGTGATTCGAGCAGCCGGCCTTCGGGCCGCTCGAAGAACGCGCCCAGACCGACCTGCTCGTCGAGCAGCGCCTGCAGCGAGGCCTTGTCGGCCTCGGCCGCCTTCTTGATCACGGCGCGGACGGGCGTGAGATCGACGCGCTCGCCGATCAGCTGAAACACGAGGCTCGACGCCTTCGACGGCAGCCGATCCCACGTCGCGAGGAGGTCGAGCAGGCGGGACCGCGCCGCGGTGAACGCGGTGGCGGCGTCGATGCCGGTCAGTTCGGTCAACAGCTTCTGCAGGTACTCGGAGCCCAGGCCGGCGAGCACCTCCGGGAGCGGCTTGTCGCTCCCCGCCCACTCCTCCACCGCCCCGAGAGTCTTGATGATCTGGGCGCCCTTGACGCCGAACACGCCCTTGATGAAATCGTCGGCTGAGTCGGGCAGGATCGGCAGCTGCGCCTGGACCGTCGCCGCAGCGCTGAACGCAAACGTCCAGCCTTTGTAGGCGAGCTTGTAGAGCCGGAGCCGCAGCATCTGGCTGGCGGGGTCGAGCGAGTCGCGGCTGACCACGACGCAATACCGGCCCTTGGCGGAGAAGCCGACCGAGGCGGCGACGCCGAGCTGAATCTTGAGGCCGATGTCGCCGCTCAGACCGCCGAGCTGCGCCTCGCGCACCCAGTTGAAGTCGTAGCCGAAGGTCGCGCCGAGCTTGAGGGCTACCGAGCCATCGACTTCGCCCACCAGCCAGGTGCCCGGGTCGATGTCCTTGGGACCGGCCACGCTGCGCGGCAGCCGCCAGGCGTCGACCGCGTCCTGCAGGACATCGCGCGCCGGCGCCCCGGTCGGAAAGGCGCGGACGACGGCGAACAACCCCTCGCGCGCGCCTTCGGCGCCGAACGTCACCGCGCCGCCGGCCCCGAGCGCCATCCCGCCCTTCGCCGATCCCTTCAGGTCGTAGCCAAACCGCAGGACCACATAGCGCCGCGCCGCGTCATCGACCAGCGTGAGGCCGTCCGCCACGTGTTCGTCGGCCTTCAGCAGCTCCCGGACCTTGGCCCCGCGCCTGTAGACGCCGAGGGCGGCGAACCCCCCGGCGCTGGCCTTGAAGGCCACCTTGCCGCCTTCGGCCTTGAAGGCCACGTCGGTGCCGCCGTCGAAACCGAGCGACGCGCTGGCAATGTCGATGTCGCGATCGGGAAAGGCCGCGGTCGGACTGGCGAGCGCGGCGAGCACGTCGCCGCTGGCGTCGGCCTTGAGGTCGATTCCGAGGGCGCTGCCCGGGGCGAGGAGCGCAACGTTTCGCTTGAAGTTGACGGTGGGCATGTTGACTACAACGCCCGAGTTGGCGGGGCCGTACACATGACCCCCATTTTTGATGTACGGATCAGTCGGCGACGACGTTGATCCCGGCATGCGCACTCGCGACATCGGCATCGTGCTCGTCTCGATCGTCGGCGCGGCACTCGTGGGTTGGGGCGTCGGTAGCAAAGCCCTCGTCGACCCGATTGACGTCCCCTCCCTTCCGATTGCGCCGGCCGCGGACAGCGAGACCGGCAGTGCCGACTTCCTGGAGATCGAAGGGATCTCCTGCTATGGCCGCGACGGCACATGCCAGCTCACCAAGGTGCTGGACGTCCGTTTGAAGGTGGCGCCGGTCGCGTGGGAAAAGGCGCATGCCGGCCAGCTCCCGAAGGTCGCCCTCGTCATCGGCGGCATCGTCTTCGAGCACATCACCGCGCGAGCGGTCCAGAGCAACACCAAGGTGCTCCGCTTTCGGCTGGATCCCAACCAGGACGCGGCGAAATGGAAGGAGCTGTTCACCGGCCAGAAGGAACAGGTATCCATGCCCTTCGCGCTGGCGCTACCGGAACCGTCGACGGACTCCAAGAAAGTGGCCGACTTCCGCCTGATCTCGAACGCCAGGGTCGCGGAGCTCGTGGTTCGACCGAACGAGCTGACGCGGGTGATCTACTCATCCATCGTCGTCCTGATCCTCGGGCTCCTCTACCTCGGGCACAAGAGCGATCTGCTCCGCGACGCCGGCCCCGCGCTGCCGCTCCCGGGTCGCAAGCCCTATTCGCTGGCCCGAACCCAGCTCGCGGTCTGGACGGTCGTGATCGTGGGCAGCTACCTGCTGCTCGCCGCGGTCCTCGGCTCGACCAACCCGTTCAACGAGACGGCGTTGATCCTCATCGGCGTGAGCGCGGCCACCGGCCTGACGGCGACCGCGATCGACGACACCGTCACGACGCCGAAGGAGCCGCGGGCGTCACGCGGCTTCATCATCGACATCCTCTCCGACGAGGAGGGCGTCACGATCTACCGGTTCCAGATGGCGGTGTGGACGCTCGTGCTGGCGGCGGTGTTCTTCTACAAGGTGTGGACGGAACTGGCCATGCCGGACTTCAACGCCGTGCTCCTCGGGCTGCTCGGCGTGAGCAACGGCACCTACGTCGGCTTGAAGATGCGCAAGAGCTGACGGCAGGCGCCGCGCGTCACCACGATCACCGGCCGCACGCGTCGCGCCTCAGCGGCTTGCGCCGGTCAGCGGCACGCTGAGCACCGGCACCGGGCGCGGCGTGGCATCGACCTTGCCCGGCTCGAAGCGGTTCCAGCCGCCATCGGCGATGAACACGAAGGCGCCGGCGGCCACGGTGCCGAGCGTGGCGTCGGCCAACGCCGGATCCTCGGCGATGGTCTCGACGCGTGTGATCGCGCCCGCTTCGGTGTCGAGCGTGAGCCGGAGGACGCGCTGCGTCTTCGTGCCGTTCTGGATCGCGATCAGGGTCCCATCCGGCGCCCGCACCAGCGTGTCGCAGCCGCGAAGGTTGGTCCCGACCGGCGCGGTCAGCGTGCGCACGGCAGCGCTCGTCAGATCGATCGCCAGGACGCCGACCGGGTAGTCGGTGACGAAGAGCGTCCGCCCATCGGCCGATGGCGTGATTCCCTGCAGCGATTTGAAGCGATCGCGGACGACGACGTCGAGCGCGCGGCCCCCCGGCGCCAGTTTCCACACCACCGGCGCCGTCGTGTCGGTCGCGTAGATCGCGCCGTCGCGCGCGACCACGAGATCGCCAAGCAGGTGCGCGGCGCCGTCCGCTGGGGCGAGGACGAACCGACGCACCTGGCCCGTCGCGAGGTCCAGTTCGGCGAGGCCACCGGCGCCTTTCTGCGCCTCGGTGAACCCCTCCATCTGCGGCAGCGCGCCCATCGCCAGCCAGAGCGCGCCGCGTGCCTCATCGATCTCCAGACGGAAGACCCCGAGCAGCCGATCGTCGGGTGCGCTGAATCGGGTCACGCTGCCGTCCCTCCTGCGGAGCCAGACGCAGCGCTGGCGGACGTCGCCGAAGTAGTACGCGCCGGTCGCGGGCCGGTAGGCGATGCCTTCGACGAGGCCGATCATGGCGGGCAGCACGAAGGCCTTCCTGGCCAGGGGCGCGGCAGCCGGCGCGGCGGATGACTGGACAACACCCGCCGCCAACGCGGCGAGCCAGGCGGCGAAGAGTGGCACCATGCTGGATATTCTCGGCGGCTTCGGGCCACGGTACAGCCGGGCTCGTCCCAGATCGGTCACGCCGGCCATGACCCAGGGCTGAGTCTCGAATCCTTGTAAATCCAACTGGTTAGCGGATCTGCCCTGGATCGGGCGCGAGGCGGAACGCGGATTGCCTTTCCTGGGGGGCATGAGACGCGGACGCCTCCTCGGCCTCGTCGTGACCGCCGGTTTCGCCTCGGCGCCGGCCCAGGCACAGGAGCCCCTCCCGCAGGAGCCCGTGCGTGCCGAGGACAGTGCGACCGTGACGGGCCGGGAAGGCCGTGCGACCCTGACGGGCCGGGGCACCGAGAACCCGCGGCGCCTCCGCCTCTTTCTCGACGACACCGTCCTCTCGCCGACGTTCGCCCCTCGCCTGGCGTTCAGCACCGCGCTCGACCACCGCGAGCGCGCCCCGCAGGCGTGGGGCAAAGGTGCCGACGGCTACGGCAAGCGCATGGCCGCGCGCGCCGGCTTGGCGCTGTCGCAGGCCGGCGTCCAGCACGGCACGGCGGCGCTCCTCGGCCTCGATCCGCGCGGCGACCAGTCCCGCTGCGTCTGCACGCATCCGATGCGCCGTCTGTCGCATGCCGTGACCCGGACGTTCGTCACCCGCGATCGCCGCGGCCGCGCCGTGCCCAACGTGCCGCTGGTCGCCGGCGCCGCCGGAGGGGCGATGATCTCGCGGGCCTGGTATCCGCGCAATGAGGGCCCGGGCCGGGATGCGGCGCGTATGGCGGCGATGAGCGTGGTCGGTCAGGCCGGGGCGAACGTGTTCAAGGAGTTCGCGCCCGAGCTGAAGCGTCTGATCCCGCGGCGACGCTGAGCTCGCGCACGAGCCACGCCGTTCGATCGGCCTTGATCCGCGCGGGTGCGGTCATCTCGTGCCCGGCGCCCCCGTAGACGATCATCTGCTTTGCACCGGTCGGCGCCGCGAAGAGGGCCGTGGCTTTCGGCAACGTGACGTATTCGTCCTTCTCCGCGAACTGGAACAGGAACGAGATCGTGCCCGCCGTCGCGAGGTGATCGCACAGCGACAGCGCCTCGTGCTCACGGCGATACGCGTCCATCGACACCGGCTTCTTGTTGTAGAAGAATGCCCAGTCGAGCAGGCTCGCCGTGGCCGCGATGAGGACATGCGTCTTCGCGCGTCCGTCGACGCCGGCGACGATGGCGCCGTACATGGCCCCGTAGTCGTGGCCGACGAGCCCGACGCGGGTGCGATCGACGCCGCGCTGTGCCAGCAGCAGGTCGAGGCCGCGTCGGAGCGCGACCACCTGACCAATCGACGTCGCGTAGTCCTGCTCGAGGACGCGATCCCGGTACCAGCGCGGCCTGGCCCACATCGCGTCGATCAGCACGGACACCACGCCACGACGCGCCAACGCGGTCGCTTCCTCGAGGAACTCCGTGCGGTTGGTGGTCGTCGGCTCGCCGAGCCAATGGACCCACAACACGCCGGCCATCGACGCGGGACCGCGCGCCGGCGCGACGATGTAGGCCGCCAGTCGTTCGGTCGGCCGATCCGGCCGGGCCACGAACGTCACGTCCTGCGTGACGACGTCGTCGACCGCCCTGGTGCCGGCGACCTGGACGCCGAGATCAGCCGTCGTGTCGTAGGCAAACAGCTCGCGCCACACCGAGGACGGACGGGTGTCGGTGCGCGGCGCGCCGTCGCATACTTCGGACGCACGCGCGACGGCGGGAACGCCGATCAGGGTGGCGAGCAACAACGCGGACCGGCAGGAGCGTCGGATCATGGAGCCTCGCCTGCCTATTTGCCCCCCGGCCTCGATCGGTAACCGGCCAGTGTCGTTGGCCGGCGCGATCGCGTCCGCCAGCGTCCGGCCTGCTCAGCGACGCCAGCGACGCGCGTCCGCGAGGCGGCCCGCGACCGCCCCGAGCGCCGTCGTCGCCGCCACGGCCAGCCAATGCGCTCCGATGACATGCGCCGGCGAGGATACGAAGCAGCCGAGGCGCCAGCCGGCGTCGGTCAGGACGGCCGCCGCGAGGCCCGTCAGCGCGCCGGCGAGGGCGGGCCGCACCGGGAAGGCACGCGACACCAGCAGGCTGGCGAGGACCAGCACCGGCGTCCCGAGCAGCAGCGGCCCCTCGACGCACGCGGTCCAGAACCGCCATTCACGCCCGGCGGGGACCACCGTGCCGCGCAGCGCGTCCTTGGCGCCGAGGTTGAGCGCGAGCACCAGCAACGTCAGGGCGACTGCGGTCAGCAGCCCGGCGCGATCGAGCCCGCGGCCGGGCACGGCCTCGCGGAAGGCCATCGCGAGGAGCCACAGGCCAGCGGTCCACTGCAGCGCCGACAGCGCCCACATCGCGACCCGGCCACCGCGGTCGGCCTCGTGCGGCATGCCCCAGTAGAACGCGGCGATGACCGCCATCACCGCCGCCACGGGCGCCAGCGCCGCGACCCGGCGCCACGGCGACGCCAGCGGCGCCACCGGCGCCCAGTCGGCGAGGACCTGCGCGCGCAGGCGATCCGGCGCGAGGCGCGAGTCGCGTCTACCCATCGCCACCTCGGCTCAGGAGCGCCCGCAGCCGGCTGCCGGCGCGGCTCGACCGCACCTTGGCGGCGCCGGTCCGGATCCCCAGCCGCGCCGCGATCTCGGGAAAGCTGAAGCCGAAGACGTGATGCAGCAGAAACGGCCGGCGTGTGTCGGCCGGGACGCCGGCCAGGGCGCGGGTCAGGCTACTGCCCTCTCCCGCGTGCGCGAGCGGCAGCATCGTCGAGGCTGCCGCATCCGCGGCCGCGACCGCGGCTTCGTGCCTGGTGCGGCGAAGCGCGGCACGGCGATCCATCAGGAAGACCCGCCGGGCGATGCCGCGGACCCACGGCCGCACCGGGAGGCCCGGCTGGTAGGTCGCGCGGGCACGATGCAGGCGCAGGAACGTCTCCTGGACGAGATCGTCGGCCCGCCCGGCATCCCGGCACGCGGCGCACAGAAGCGCGCGCAGCTCCGGGGCGAGCGCCGCGTAGAGCGCGTCGAACGCCTCGACGCGACCGTGCTGGTACGCCACCATCAGCGCCTGGAGATCCGCCTCGCGGGACTCGGGCATCATGTCGACGGGAGGATTGTAGAACTCATGCGCCAGCTTCGTTACTCGGTCGCCGCCAGCCTCGACGGCTGCATCGCCGGTCCGAACGGCGAGTTCGACTGGATTCCGCTCGATCCCGACATCGACTTTCCGGCGATGTACGCTGGCTTCAGCGGGCTCGTGATGGGCCGCAAGTCCTACGACGTCTTCGTCGCGACCGGCGGCTCGCCCGGCCCCTCGCTGCCGACCTACGTCTATTCACGAACGCTGCCGGAGGGTCCGCGCGATGGCGTCACCGTCGTGCACGACGCCGCACGGCACGTTCGCGCGCTGAAGGCCGCCGCGCCGGGCAAGCCGCTGTGGCTGTGGGGCGGCGGCGAGTTGTTCCGCGATCTGGCGCGGGCCGACCTCGTCGACGGTGTCGACGTCGCCATCCTGCCGATCCTGCTCGGTGGAGGCCTGCCGCTGCTGCCTACCCCTGGGCCGCGGCTGCCCCTGACGCTGCGCACGCACCGCGTCTATCCGAAGACCGGCACGCTGTTCCTCGAGTACGACGTCGTGCGCGCGTGATCGCGCCAGCGTCGGTCTGGGAGCCTTTTGGGCTCTGGGGCTATCTCTGGCAGACCGGGCAGTAGAACGTCGCTCGCCCGGCCTGGGTGCGGCGGCGGATGGTGCCGCCGCACGATGGCCGCCGACACGGCTTGCCCTCACGGTCATAGACGCGAAAGCGGCCACCACGATAGCTGGCGTCCGAGGCGCGCGCGATGGCCTCGGTCAGCACCTGCGTGATCGCGGCGACGAGGCGCACGGCGGCATCGCGCGGCGCGCCGGTCGGGGTCGCGATCACGGACGCGCGCCGCAAGGGCGACAGCCGGGCGCGATGCAGCGCCTCGACGGCGTAGATGTTGCCGATGCCGGCGACGATCCGCTGATCGAGCAGCGCCACCTTGATCGGCGTCGTGCGGCCGCGGCAGGCGCGGGCCAGCACCGCGCCCGTGAACGACGCCGACAGCGGTTCGGGCCCGAGCGCGCCGATCGCCGGATGGTCGGCGAGTTGGTCGGTCGCCACCAGATCCATCGACCCGAAGCGTCGCGGATCGTTGAAGACGACGACGGCGCCCGAGCCAAGCCGGATGAGGACGTGGTCGTGCGCATCGAGCACCGGCAGCGCGCTGCTCCGTTCGACCCGGAAGTCGCCGGTCATGCCGAGGTGCATGACCAGCGTCTCGCGCGACGACAGATCCGCGAGCAGGTACTTGGCGCGCCGGTGCAGTTCGAGCACGGTGTGACCGGCCAGGCGCTCGGCGAATCCTTCCGGAAACGGACCGCGCAGGTTGGGACGGCGGAGGACGACCGACTCGATACGCTCGCCGACCATCGCGGGGACGAGCTGGCGGCGGACGGTCTCGACTTCGGGCAGTTCCGGCACGGAGGTCGCGCCAGTCTATACCCCGGTGACGAAGCGGGTGGAACCCCCGGGGCGCCGGCGCGTAAAGTGGGATATGAGCTACGCCACCTCGCAGCCGTTGGTCAGCCACGCGGGCCAGCCGACCGCACGGCTGGTCACTTGGGTGCAGCTGATCTACGCGCTCCACGCGCTGAGCCTGATCACCGGCATCGTCGGAGTGGCCACGGTCGTCGGCTCGTTCCTGATCGGATGGCCGTCGATCATCGCGATGATCATCAGCTACGTGAAGCGCGGCGAGGCCCGCGGCACGTGGCTGGAAAGCCACTTCCGCTGGCAGATGCGGACGTTCTGGTTCGGGCTGTTGTGGGCGGCGCTCTGCCTGGCCTTCGTCATCGGCACCCTGGGCATCGGCGTGATCGTGGTCTGGATCCCGCTCGGGATCGTCGCGCTCTGGTTCATCTACCGCGTCGCCAGCGGCTGGATGGACCTGGCGGCGCGCCGGCCGATGTACTCCTGACGGACAGGACACTAGGGCGTCGATGCCAGCGGCGCGTCGAACCCGTCGAACAGTGTCCCGCTCCGGCTGCGGGCGGTGGGCGCTTCCGCCGTCGGCACGACGCGGTTGCGCGGCAGCATCGACGGGCAGAACAGCAGCGTGTCCGCGGCACGCGCCCCGATGACGAAGCAGCGCTCCCCCTGCCACAGCAGGCTCTCGAACTTGTCGCTGTCGTTCAACAGCCGGTAGGGGATCTGCATCGACAGGTAGAGCAGCACCAGGATCACCGCCTCCGTCGCCCCCAGCCACGGCGGCAGGCGGACGCCGCGCGTCGCGGCCCCGCGGCTCAGCGCGTACCAGCCCGTGAGGTTCGCCGCAATCAGCAGCGACAGCGCCATCCGGTAGTGGGTGCGGTACTCCAGGAACGGGGGCGACAGCACGGCGAGGGCTTCGCGGGCCGCTGTCGACGTGTAGGAGGTCACGGCCTCGAGGACCGGCGCCCAATGCGCCCAGATGACCATCAGGCCCACCGCCGTGAGCAGCACCAACCAGGCCGAGCAGACCGCGGGATCGGTCAGCAAGAGGCGTGTCGCCATCACGCCGCACGCCGCGCCGATCCGGCGATCGACGGCGCGCAGCGTCACGGACGACGTCACGAGCACGCGGCGCAGCGCGGCAGCCAGACCGACCAGGCCGGCGCCGAGCAGCGAGAGCACCAGTGGCGAGACCAGCGAACGCCGGCCGAGGACGAACCAGTCGACGAGCGATTCGCTGACGAATCCGCGCCGGCCGAGCGTCGCGTTGAACGCCGCGGCGCTCAACATGCCGCCGATCGTCATCAGCACCAGCAGCGAGGCAACGGCCGTGCCCATGCGCAGGGCCCGGCGCGTCCAGTTGACCGCCACCGGCGGCGCGTCGTCGAGCGCCTCGAGAAGCGCCGCTGGGGTTGGATAGCGGCGCGCGGGATCGACGGCCAGGGCGCGCTCGACCACTCTGACAAATGACAGGGGCAGATCGGGACGCAGGCCGACCAGCGACTGTGGGCGCCCTCTCGACTGGGCGTTGCGGATGTCTTCGACCGAGGCGCCCTCGTAGGGATGCCGTTCGGTGACCAGGAAGAAGAGCAGGACGCCGACGCTGTAGACGTCGCTGGCGACCGTCGCCGGCTGGCCGCGCAGGGTCTCGGGCGCCATGTAGAGCGGCGTGCCGGCGGCCCGCCCCTCCACCTGCACGGACTTCGTCGACATGCCGGCCCCGAAGTCCATCAGCACGATGCGGCCGGCGCGCTCACGGATGATGTTGCGGGCTTTGACGTCGCGGTGGATCAGGCCCTTGGCGTGGACGGCGACGAGGGCACGGCACACGTCCTCGCCGATCACCACCGCCTCGCGATCGTTCAACTTGCCCTGGGTGGCGACGAGCGCGTCGAGAGTCTCACCGGAGACGAACTCCATGACCAGGCCGAAGCGCCCATCGTGCTGCTCGACGTTCAGCACCTGGACCACGTTCGGATGCTTGACCTGCGCCAGCGCCCGCCCTTCGTGCAGCAGCCGCTCCTTCAGACGCGCGTCGCTGAAGCGCCGGTGCAGGATCTTGATGGCGACCGCCATTTCGAGCACCGGATCCCAGGCCCGGTAGACGCTGCCGAAGCCGCCGCGGCCCACCTTGTGATCGAGGAGGTAGCGCCCCCACGACTCCAGCGTATCGTCCACGACCGGGTCATCGGCGGGTATCGTCCCTTCGTCGTCGTCGCTCGTGACCGGCCCCGACTGGAAGCTCGTATGCACCAGCGCGACGTCGTCGAGCAGCCGGAGCAGCGAGAAGGCCTGGATCTCGTCCGGGCTGGCGTGCGCCGCGTGCAGCTCGGCGACCAGCGCGTCCCAGTCGATCGGCTGCCGATCGGCGACCTGCTGCTGCACGCGATCGAGGCGCGAGTCAGACATGGCGCGCCTGCTCGGTCAGCCGCTTCACGGCGCGATGCACGGCCACGCGCGCGGCACCGACCGACGGCTTGCCGAGGAAGCGGGCGAGATCGTCGTAGTCGTAGGCCAGCTCGAAGCGTCCGACGATCACCTCGCGCTCCGCCGGCTCGAGCCGCTGCAGAGCCGCCTCGTAGCGACGCAGGCGCTCGGCGCCAATCAGACGGTCGAGTGGAGAGGTCGCCGCCGCCGGCAGCGATTCACCGGCGCTGGTCTCGAACGGCGCCCCGTGGACGCGCCGCCACTGGCTGGTGATCTCGTTGGCGATGGCCTGGCGCAGGTAGTAGCCGAGCGACGCGGAGTGCTGGATCTCGAGCGCCGACAGGCGCCGCAGCGCCTTGACGGCGACGGTCTGGACGATGTCGCCGGTGTCGAGCATGCCGCGGGCGCCGCGCGGCAGTCGACCGTGCGCCCATCGACGCAGCCGCGGCAGCAGCCGGGTGAGCAGGACGTCGAGTGCATCGTCGTCTCCCATGCGCACCTTGAACAACAGGTCGACGGTTTCCCCGGGCGACGGCGGGGCCGCGCGCGCAGTGGCGGACGGCGGTGGTTCATCGGGACGCACGGGTAATAGCACAAATGATAACTCAGCCGTTCTCGTCAGAACGCCCACCCCGCCGGCGCTAGAGACGTGCTCTAGCAGTCCGTCACCAGCGTTTGTGTCTCTTCCGAAGGAGTGGGGCGAAGTCCGCGTAGACCCCCACCGACTGCACGAGCTCCTGCCGGTATCGGCTCGTCTGCCCGGCGAAGCTGCCGGCCTCGAATCCGGCCGGGTAGAACATGTTGCTGTACCGCAAAAAGGGGACATGCCACCACGGACTGCGCAGCGTCGAGTTGGTGACGAGGCCCACCGGCCGGAAGTCGAAGATGACCGGCTGGAGATAGAGCTTGTGGAACGTCGGCTGATCGCCGCGAAACGAGAACCGCGAGACGCCGATGCCGGTCCCCGCCGTGAAGTACGGCGTGAGGACATAGTGGTACGACGCGCCGACACTCCAGACCTTGTTGCCCTGGCCCTCGTTGCGATCCTTGGCGTCCCACCCGTACGCCAGGTTCACCTTCAGGTAGTGCTTGTCGCGATCGAGGGTCGTCGCGGGGCAGACCGAAAAGGACGCCCCCAGGAACCCGATGCGCTCGCGGCGCGGAACCGAGCCGTCCGCGTCGAAATAGGTCGATTCCGCCCTCGCCCCACGCTCCTTGCGTGGGTCGGTGCCCGTCCGCTTGAAGCGCCAACCCTGCTCGAAGGCGTGCAGGGCCTGCTCGCGCCGGTGCAGCCCCTTCACGACGATGCTGGTCACGTCAGGCCGCTCGGGTCGCGTGAGCGCCTGCATCGCGTCTTTGATCTGCGCGCGGGCCGCTTCGATGTGGGCGACGGCTTCCAGAAAATACGTCCGCGCAGGAATGTCCGCGGCGGCTTCGTACTTGAACCTCGCCGTCTCTTCCCGCAGCTCGGCGTCGAGCAGCCAGAGCGCCTGCGGATCATTGGCTGCACTCGTATAGGTGCACACCACCTGCACCTCGGCGATCGGCAGCCACATGTACCGGGGCCCGCTCAGATCGTCGAGCCAGGCCCAGAAGTAAGCATCGGCGCGAGCGGGGACCAGGGTCAGACTGAGAGCGACCAGAACGAGCGTCGTGGCGATCCTGCGCATGGTGGAAATCGTGGCGGGGCGAAGGCTAGGAGCCCGTGGTGAAAGTGGCGCGTCGCACCGAGACGGGCGAGGCGCCCGGCTGGCAAGGCGCGACGACGGAGAATATCGGGAATATTCGACGGAGAAGCAACGCAGCCAGCCGGGATGCAACGACCGTCGAATGCAGCGGCACTTTTACCACGGGCTCCTAACACAGTCGAGGTAGCCCGAACCCGACGCCGGGGCAACGGCGCGATATCCGGTAAGAACGTCGGCCGAGCCGATCCCGTACCGACCGCGCCAGGGTTGCCGTGAGGCAGACAGTTGGGGCGGCATGCGCACGGCCGGCAGGTGCCGATTGGTGCATCGGCGACGACCAGATTTCGGCCGGGCCGTCAGCGGCGGCATGATACGCTCGCAGCTCGTTTGCTTTTCTGAGCTGTGCCCGCAGCGGTCCGCTGCGCCCCTCCAGTCTCATCGAAGCGCCTGAGTCTTTTCAGGCCCGCCCAGAGGAGACATCATGTTTGCGTCGTGTCCACCCTGGCCTCGGCTCGTGCCGGAGGTATGCCGTGGCCGCCGCTGACGCCGATCCGATACGGCCGCACCAGCGCCGTTGTCCGCGCTGCGGTGCCTCCGACGGCACGCTGAGTCTGCTCACCTCGATGCACCGCTATTTCGCGTGCCGCCGGTGCAATTGCCGCTGGCAGGAGCACGTCGGGCCGCACACCGAAACGGTGGTGACACCGGCCGCCGATCCCGATCTCAGCGACGCCTGACCCGCCATGCGTCATCCACCGCGGCTCGCCGCCACCGTGCAGCGCCTGGTCGCGCCCGACCGCGCCGGCCGCTCCGCGCCGGTCAGCCTGACGGCGCCCGAGGTCGAAGCCCTCACGGCGATCGCGCGTGCGGCGGACGCCGGCCTCCCGCGCGTCACCGCGCCGCGCGCGATCCAGGCTCTACCCGCGGCGCGGCGGGCGAGATATCGATCCCTCTGCTCGCACGCATCATCAGCGATCAGGCCGCGTCGATCGCGGCCCGCGTCGCGGCGGCCCACGAGCTTGGATTGCTCGGCACCGCCGATGCGGAGCAGGCGCTGCGCCACCGGATCGGCATCGAGCAGCCGCAGGTATTGCAAGAGGTGCTGTGGGGCGTGGGCGTGCTCGGCGGACCGGCCGCGCTGCGGGCGCTGACCCGGATCGCGATGCCGGCCGACGCGGGAGCCCGGCGGCAACTCACCTGGGCGCGGGCGCTGATCGCGCATCGCCACGCCCCCGAAGGCGACTATCTGCCGGCGGTCGAGGGCCACGTCCGGCACGCAGATCAGATCGGTGACCAGGCCACGCTGACCATCGGGCTGCAGCGAGCCGTGGCCACGGCCAAGGATCGCGCGCGTCTCGCCGGATCGACCTACGGGATCGAGCTGGCGCCGCGCGCCATCTCGGTGGTCGGCGACCACGCCGAGTGGACGGTGTTCCTCAACCGCGAGCTGCAGTTCCCTGAGGTCGTGACCCGGCTGCGCGAGCGTCCGTGGATCGCCGGGCTCATCGCACGCTGGCAGCTGCAGCGCCGTGCCGCCTTCGTCAAGCACGTGATCCTCGCCACGCCCGTCCGTGATGGCGTGCGGCTCGAGATCGTCCGCAGCGACGGCGAGCGCCTGTACACGGGCCGCGCCGAGGTGTTCGACGGTGCCGTCCGGTTCACGATCGCCGACATCGACCGCCGCGCCACGACGCCGCTGAACCTGGAAGGCCGGCTGACCGCCCGCGGCGTGGATCTCGAACGCATCGTCGTCGCGAGCCCGCGCCTGGCGTTGCGGTCGCGGATCGCGACGCGGCCCCGCGTCCGCACGACCGCCTGAGCCTGATGTATGGACGGACGCATGCGGTCGACTACCGCACGCCGCGCCCGTCCGGTCCGGCCGGCGCCATCTTGGCCAGGATGCGCACGAGCGCCTCGAGGTCATCCCGGTCGAGCCCGGCGACCTCGGGCGGCGGCTCGTGGAACCCGTCGATCCGCGCTCACTGCGGCCGGATAGGCTCTCCGAGCACGATCACCGACACCGAGTGGCGCGGCAGATCCACCGTGAAGTCGCGCCCCGCAACCACGCCCCGGCTGCTGACGCTGACGGCGTCCGGCGCGGCGAACGAGTTCGCGGTGCGCAGCGTGGGCGCGGTCAGCGTGTGCTGCGTCGCGCGCGACGGCGGCTGCCAGCCGTCGATCGTGACGCGCAGTCGAATCGCGGCCTCGAGATGCGTGTTGACGGCCTTGACGTAGTAGTGCCGGCCGTCCGCGGAGCGGCTCGCCGTCACGTCGACGACCGGCACGCCTGACGGGCCGCCGGGCACGCCGGATGTCGGGCTCTGCACCGAGGCCTCGAGCCGCTCGGCCCCGAGATGTCGAGCGTAGAGCTGCTGCGCGCGATAGGTCGGCGTGACGTAGACGCCGTGCCGGCCGGCCTGGATGATGCCGCCCGGCCAGCCGTTCACGAGGTCGGACACCGCGCTCATGACGACCACGTCGCCGCGCCGCTCGAACACGTTCATCAGGCGCGCCGCGTAGAGGGCCGCTTCCATGGAATGCTGTCGCGGCAGCGGCAGCACCGAGTTCCATTCGTTGACGATCACCCCGATGCGCGCGCCGGGGACGCGTTCGCGGATCAGCTCGCGCAGTTCCTCGTAGTACGCCTCCCAGTGCAGCGGCCGGGCCAGGAGGGAGTGCGTGTCCTGCGGCTCCGCAGGTCCGTCGTAGTGGTGAATCGACAGCAGCTCGATGTTCCGGCCGGCGATCTCGAGGAGCTGGCGGTTCCAGTCGGTCCGGTCGCGGCCGACGGCGATGAAGCGGAGCGAGGGATCGATGGCCAGCATCGCCTCGCGACGGCGGTTGTAGTTGCGGGCGTAGGTCGCCGCATCCGAGTGCCCGCGCACCCAGTCGCCCCAGATCTCGTTGCCGAGCTCCCACGTCCTGACGTTGAACGGCTCACGGTGCCCGTTGGCCGCGCGCAGCGCGCCATACCTGGAAGTGGGCGGGCCATTCATGTACTCGACCCAGGCCGCCGCTTCCTGAGGCGTCGCGCCAGCGCCGTCGACGTTGACGACGACATGCGGCTCGGCGCGCAGGCCGCGGCAGAGCGCGATGAACTCGTCGCTGCCGAAGTCGCTCGGCTCCCGTTCGCCCCACCACGCCTTGTTGATCCAGAGCGGCCGCCGGTCGCGCGGCCCGATGCCCCATTGCCAGTGATAGTCCTGGGCGACGTTGCCGCCGGGCCAGCGAATGAAGGCGGGCCGGAGCGCGGCGATGCGCTGGAACACGTCGGCGCGGACACCGTCGATCGCGTCTCCGGGCATCAGCGACACCTGATCGAGCCGGAGCGTTCCCTTGCCATCGAAGAGGAGGGTCAACTTGGCGTGCGAATCGGCCTCTCGCGAACGCAGACTGAACGTGTACTGGTGCCACGCGTCGTCGGCGGTGACGCGCTCGATGACGGCCGACGCGTAGACACGGCCATCCTCACGATCCTGGCCGAGGGCGAGCGTCACCGAGCCGTCGTAGTCAGGCGACTTCAGCCAGAACGACCCGTGATACGCCACGTCCCGGCGAACGGGGATGCGCTCCTGCCGCACGCCGCGCGGGCCGTCGTAGCGCGCCTTTATGACGAGCCGCAGCGCGTGCGCCGATTCGTCCGCGGGATACGGCGTCTGCTGCGGCGCGTAGGCCACCGTCGCGTCCTGGGCGTAGGTGGTCTCGCGATCGTCGTTGCGATCGTTGGGCTCGCGCTCCCAATCGCGCGGCAGTCCGCTCGCAGTGGCGGCCTCCTCGAAGCCGCGATTGCGCAGCAGCTCGGCGTGCAGCCCGAACTTGATGCCCTCGAACATGAACTCGAGGAAGTGGCCGTAGAGCTGCGGGTTGAGGCGATTGGCGACCCGGGTCGCGTCGACATGGATCGATGCGGTCAGGGGCGGCGCGACGGCGCGGGCTTGTCGGCTCGCGCCCGGACTGCTGGCGAGCGCGAGGAACAGGAGCGCGACGCCGACTCGGACAGCGACCGTCATGGCGTGGCTCCTCGGATCGGATGACGGTCCGTCGGGCTGCTGCCGCCTGACGGACCGCCACAGTCTGGCTTACTTGCTCCAGTGCCGAATGATCTTCGCGAACAGATCGCGGTGTGAACCCGGTTCGACCACGGCGGCCTGCTGCAGCGCGATGGTCTTCCGTTCCTCGGGGGTCCGCTTCGAGTCGACGGCGTCGAGCGCCGCCCCGAACTGGTCCTCGGCCTCGATGCTCGGCGTCAGGGTGACAAGGAGTCGCCAGCCGGGGTTGTCGGTGTGCATTTCCTCGACGTCGATCGAGTAGGCGTTGAGCACGCCCTTGGCGACGAGGTCGTCGTAGATCGGCTTGGAATGCTTGTCCCAAAGCGCACGCCAGTCCTGCGCGCTGCCCGGCTTCATGAGATACCTCGAGACGGTGAGATATCCACCGGCGCCAGAGGCCGGCTTACCGTTGCCGGCGACCGCCCGCAGGAAGAGGTCGTGGTGCCCCGTGGCTGCGGTGAGCGACGCGGACGTCGCGGCGCTCTTGAGCAGTTCGGCGCGGGCCGCCTCGATGCCGGCGTAGCTGGCGGCCGACCACCAGACGCCGTGCGTGTAGCCCTCCTCGGTGTGAACGACCGTCTCGTAGGCGCCCCACCCCACGAGCGTGCCGGCGGCGCCCAGCTTCTCGAGCACGGGCCGGGTATTCTTCTCGAAATCGACGGCGAACGCTCCCCACTGCGCGCGGGGTATCTTCCACTCGCCAACGTAGGTGAGGGTCGTCGGCGTGGGGGGCGGGGTCGTTTGGGCGACCGCGGCGGTGCCGGCCGACAGCACGGCGGCGACGGCCGCCAGGCCAATCACTGAATTTCTGGACATGTGGGGAGCTCTCTGCGCGCATGGAACGGCCGGCTCGATGCTCCGGAGGCGGAGGCACACGGCCAACCATCAGTGACCAGGGGGATTGCGCGCGAGCCGAACAGTAGTCGCCGGCGCCCAACGTGTCAATGTCGAGTCGGCCGACCGGCGTACGAAAACGGCCGCCTCAGCGTTACTGGTACCGCGGGCCAGCGAGGCGGCCAGTCGAGGCTTCCGCTCGCAACTGGAGGAGTCTCATGAGCGCCGACGCCTATGCCTGGAGCGGCTCCGCTCCGCCCAACAAGGCCATCGTGCTGTTCTCGGACGGCACCGGCAACAGCAGCGCCAAGCTGTTCAAGACGAACGTGTGGCGCATGTACGAAGCGGTGGACCTCGGGCCGCCGGCGCCCGATCGCCGCCAGCAGATCGCCTACTACGACGACGGCGTCGGGACGTCGTCGTTCAAGCCGCTGGCGGTGCTGGGAGGCGTGTTCGGCTACGGCCTGAAGCGGAACGTCCTCGACATCTACAAGTACGCCTGCCGCAACTACAAGCCCGGCGATGACCTCTACGCCTTCGGCTTCAGCCGCGGCGCGTTCACGATCCGCCTCGCCGTGGCGCTGATTGCGTCGGAAGGGCTGGTGCAGTCGGAAGACGAGAGCGAGCTCGATCGGCTGGCCCAATGCGCGTATCGCGCGTTCCGCCGCGCGTGGCTGCCGCGCCGCCTGCATTGGCCCACCAAGCTGTTTCGGAGGATTCGCGATGCCTTCATCAGGACGTCCTACGACACGACGCGCAACCAGAAGCCGCTGATTCAGTTCATCGGCGTGTGGGACACCGTCTCGGCCTACGGCGGGCCGATCGCCGAGCTGACGCGGGCCATCGACAATTGGATCTTCCGGGTCAGCACGCCCGACTACGAGCTGAACAAGGCGGTGCTGTGCGCGCGACATGCGCTCGCGCTCGACGATGAGCGCGACGCGTTCCATCCACTGCTGTGGGACGAAGTCCACGAAGACAAGGTGGAGCCAGAACCTCGGACCAAGCCGCGCCGGATGCAGCAGGTGTGGTTCACCGGCATGCACTCGGACGTCGGCGGCGGCTACCCCGACGAGAGCCTCAGCTACGTGCCGCTCCTCTGGATGATGGAGGAAGCCGAAAAGGCAAAGCTGAACACCATCAATGTCATCAAGGATCGTTTCGTCGCGCTCGCCAGCAGCGCCGGGCCGATCCATGACAGCCGCACCGGCGCCGCGCGGTACTACCGCTACCAGCCGCGGAAGATCGCCGCCTGGCTCAACCCGGTCGACGACCGCACGGCCGGCATCCGCGACCCGGCCATCGTCGACAACGATTCCCGCCTGCAGAAGGGGCTGCTGATGTCGGTGAAAGTGCACGAGAGCGTGATCCATCGCATCTCGTGTGGCACCGATCGCTATGCGCCCATCACCCTGCCCGAGAAGTTCGAGGTCTTTCCGCCGCAGGACAAGGGCGAGAACACGCCGCAGGTCGATAGCGTCGCCGAAGCCGTCGGGGCAGCAGCGGCGCGGGGACAGGCGGCGGTCGTCAGGCGGTCGCAGCCGCTGGTGAGCCGGGCGCTCCGCGATCGGCTGGAGGCCCCGGACGTCCAGAAGGCCCGCGCCGCGGCGTTCGAAGCGGTCTGGGATGGCGTGTGGCACCGGCGCGTTGCCTACTTCATCGCCATCGCCTTCACGCTACTGCTGGTGACGATGCCCATCTGGATCGCCCGGGTGTCGAACGGCGGGATTCTGGCGGACGGCCGCACCTGGATCGACGCACCGATCCGCGCGGTCGGTGCGCTGCTGCCCGCGATGTTCCAGGGCTGGATCGACACCTTCGCGAACAACCCGTTCTACACGTTCCTGCTGGCCGTGTGCATCTGGGTGACGATGCGCTACGGCGCGGCCCAGGAGCGGAAACTGCGCGATCTCGCCCGCCACATCTGGCACGCTGCCGCCAATATCACGGGGCCCGTGCCCCAGCCGGCCACGGAGAGCGGCCTGGCGCGGTTCCGCAATGCGGCGAACTACCAGGGCTGGATGCAGGTCTTCAAGTGGCGGGTCCTGCCAGACTTCGTGTTCCTGCCCGTCATCGTCTTCGTCGCTGTGTGGCTCGGCGCCGGCGGCGTCACGCAGGGCTACTTGCCGTGGCTGGAGAGTGGCACTGCGCTGTGCACGAGCCCCGGCGGGAGCGTCCAGAGGTTGGTGCAGTACGAGAGCACGTTCCAGCCGGGCAAAACCTGCCACGCCGTGCACGAGAGTGTGGAGCTCGGCAAACGGTATCGCGTGGAGTTGCGCGTAGCGGCGACGGATCCCTGGTTCGACGGCAGCCACCCCACGGATCCGAAGGGACTGCGCGCGCGCGACCTGGGCCTGACCGGCATTCTCGGCGGGCCGTTCCGCCGCGTGATCGAGGCCAACTTCCTGCAGCCCGTCATCGAGATCCGCCAGCCGTCAGGGTCCTGGCGCCTGAGCAACGCGCACCTCACCCCGTTGGCGTTGGACGAAAAGGAGCCGCGGCTCTTCATCGGTGAGTTCAAGGCCGGGGCGAGCGGCGAGCTGTTCGTCTTCGCCAACGACGCCGTCTCGCTGCTCGACCCGACGTACTTCTACACCTCGCGCCTCGGCAAGAACCACGGAAGCGCGGTGCTCAAGATTGTCCTCCTCGAGGAGGCCCCGACAGCATCGGTCGTCAAGCCCACCACGGTCCAGGCGCGCGCCGGCAGCTGAGATCGCATCGCGCTGCAGTATCGAACCGCGATGCTCGGTCCCTGAGCCCGGGCGATGATCGCGCTGGTCGTCGTGGTCAAATATCCAGCCGCACGAGATCCTGGTACACCTGCGTCGCGAGCGCGTCGACGGAGTCGAACTGGAAGACGGTGTACCGCTCCCGCAGGCGGGCCAACAGCGAGTCGAGCTTCTTCCGGCTCTCGGCATCGGCTTCGAGATGAGCGACTTCGACGCGCGCCGCGGGGCTGACGAGGTAGATGAGCATGGGCATGTCGTGACGCCGTTCGGCCTCCCGCAGCTCGGTCTCGGTCATCGACAATCCGGTCCTGGCGTCGCACGATCCGTAGCGCATGCCGAAGATGCCGACGTAGACGTCCGACTGGCGCACGGCCTCGCGGCATTTCGCGGCGGGAAACTGGCGCTCCGGGTCGGCGCCGAAGTGCTCCATGCCGCGGAAGCGGAGGTCGAGGCGCACGATCTGATCGATCACCGCGCGCCGATGCTCGCGCAGGTCGGCGGTGGTCGAGCTGAGGAAGACGCGATTCCGCCGCTCGGGCAGCGTCAACGTGACCGCCGCCCGGCCCAAGGCTTCGACGGCGCGGCGCTCGAGTTGCACGGCAAACGGGGCCAGGAACAGCGTCCACAGGCGGCACACCTCCCGGTTGGCGACCGACGGCACCCATTCGGGACAGCAGTTGATGCGCAGCCCGCTCTGGATCTCGGCGCGCGTGAACTCGACGTCGAGCACCCAGTGCTGGTGATCGCGGCGCGCGCGGATGCGCGCGTCGCGGAGGTCGTAGTCGAGCACCTCGCCCGATGGCGGCGCGTCCGTGATTCGATGGAGGCGGACCTCGCCGTCACTGACGACGTGCCGCGTCCTGGCGTCGCGTCGGCCGGCGATCAACGCGGCCTCGCCGGCGGCGCCGCTGATGATCTGCCAGGCGCGGCCGAGCTCGCGCAGGACGGCGGCGGTATCCGGCGACGCGAGGCAGCGCGCCGTGATGGCTGGCAGCTCGAGGACGCCGTCCGTGATGCCGGCCTCGGGGTTGCGCGCGGCCTCCCGCACGATGGCGATGTATCGTTCAACAACCCGGTTGCGGAACCGTGCTTCGCGGCGTCGGGCGTCTCCGCAGACGAAGGCACCGGCGAGCTGGTAGCGATCGATGTCGGCGGTAGGGTCGCACCACACCGCCGGCCGGGCGGCGAGCAGGTCGTCGGCGCGGCGCTGGAACTCCGCATCGAGGAGGTACAGGAGGCCGGGACGGGCAAACTCCGGATAGCGGCATCCGTGCGCGGCGAGCACTGTCACGGCCATCTCGAGGGCCTCGGCGCCGTGGCCCCCGTTGTGGTGCTCGATCAACGCCCGCAGGAACGCGCCCTCTCCGCCGCACGCCTGGCCGAACTGCAGGGCACTCGCATCGTCCAACGCCACGCGGGAATCCGCCAAGTGGTAGCGCGTCGCCGCCTCGATCTCGGTGTCCGCGGCCGACCACGCGGGTAGGGCGCGGACCAGGAACTGCAGGTTCGGCGAGTTCGCGCGGCGCTTCAGCTCGAATTCGCTCGACACGCCGGCCACCACGCAGCGCAGCCGGTTCCAGGGCGGTCGGCCGTCCGATCGATCCTGCACTTCGCGCAGGTCCGAGACCAGCTCGCGCGCGCACCAGTCCGCGACAGCATCGAGGTGATCGAGGACGAGGAGCACCCGCTCCTTGGTCTTGCCTAGTGCCTTGCCGAGCAGGTCGCACGCCTCGACCCGGCGCGAAGCGCGCTTGAACGCGCCGTTGCCGAAGGCCTCGCGCAGCCGGGCGAACAGCCAGGCATAGAACGATTCCACCTCCCAGATCTCGCGGGCGTCCCGGAGATCGAGGTAGACGGCACGGGTCCCCGCAGCCTCGGCGTAGGCGATGGCGTTGCGCGAGACCAGCGTCTTTCCGGCGCCCGGCGGCCCGAGCAGCGCGAAGGTCGCCGCCCACTCGCCGGCGGTCCCGGCCAGCTCCCGGCTCAGGGCGTCGCCAGGCAAGGCGCTCACCGCGCGGCTCCGCCGAGGTCCTCGACCAGCGTGTCGATCGAGGGCCGCGTGTCCGCCAGCCGCGCCAGCGCGTTCGACAGCAGCTCGTTCAAGTCGACCGCCTGGCAGAAGCGGACCAGCTGCGGGATCGCGAACCGGTACTGCCCCGGCGCGCCTGCCACGCGTTCGATGAACGAGCCCACCACCAGGTTGTTGAGGACGGTCGCCATCTCGGCGTTGCTGAGCGACTTGTTGACGCCATCGAGCGCCCGTTCCGCGTCCGCGATGCGGAACTCGAACGCGGCCACGCCTTCCCCACCCGCCACCGCGCACTGCATCAGCGCCAGGCACAGGATCTGCTCGAAGTGGTTCGCGTTGTTCAGGAACGTGTGCAGGATGGTGCGGGTGAACGTGGCCTCACCGGTCACGTGCTGCAGCAGTTCTGAGTCGCTGGGCAGGGCGTGCCGCTTGGCGTGCAGCGTGATGATCGCCTGGCAGTACATCTGCACCATTTCGGGATGGCCGCGCGTCTCGCGGTGGATCACGCCCGGGATGTTGCTGCCGGACAGGTCGATGCCGAGCCGCGCCAACGGCGTCGTCACCATCTCGAGCGTCTCCTCCTTGCTCAGTGGCGTCAGGGCGATCTCGCGAGTGAAGTTGTGGTACGGATTGTCCTGCCGCACCCGCATCAGCATGAGGAGCCGGAAGCCGGCGATGATCACCGAGCACGGCCCGTCCTCCGCCCCGGCCTCGCGCAGCAGGTGCAGGAACTCCCACCGCTGCAGCGCGTCGCGCTCCAGAAACGCGTCGAATTCGTCGATCAGGATCACGACCTTGGTCTGGTGCCGTTTGGCGAAGTCGTGCAGCAGCTGCGGGAACCGGTTCACGTAGCGTGGCGCGATCGCCCCGAACTTGGCCCAGTGGCTCGGCACCTGCACGCCGAGCTGCGACAGGATCAGGTAGACGATGTCCCAGGTCGACTGGGCTTTGCTGGCGTAGATCTCGGCGAAGTGGATGGTCTTGCCGGGCAGGTAGACGTCGGCCAGCCGTTCGCGCACCTCGTGCAGCAGCGAGGTCTTGCCGATGCGGCGGTTGCCGACGATGGTGCAGTTGCGGACGGTCTTGCCGGACACGATCTCGTTGAGCACTTTGCAACGGCCAAAGAACCGGCCGCCCGACGCCGGCCGGCCGGGGCTGTAGGGTGACAGGGCGCTGGCGCCGATGGTGGTGGCCAGGGCCGATCCCAGCAGCCGGTAGCACCGCTCGGTGTCGCGAGCCTCGATGCACTCGGCCCGCGTGACGTGCGACACCACGCCGATCGCGTGCTGCGTCAGCATCGCCGGATCCAGCCACGCGTAGTCGTCGGCCTCCTGGGGCAGGTAGATGGTGGGCGACGTGCGAGCGACCTCGCGCGAGAAGTCGATCAGCGCGTGGCGCAGGTCGGCGGCGTCGTTGGGATTCTCCAAGGTGACGAACGGCGTGAATGCGCCGAGCCCCAGCTTCAGCCGCCGGAGATCCCGCCAGTGCACCTGGAACGGCCCCCAGGCTTCCCGCGGCCGCGACTGTGGCAACTGGCCGGCGCCGAGGCGTTCGATGAAACGGCGGGCAGTCATCTGGTGCCGTCAGTCGTCGGGATGGTTGACGCCGGCGAGCTCGTGCCGGAGCAGCACGGCAAGGAGCCCCTTGACCACGTGCAGCCGGGTCTCGCCGGTGGCGGCCTGCCAGCGATCGGCCAGCCGGCGGAGTGAGATGCTCTCGGGTGGCGGCGGCAGCACGTCCCAGAAGCGGGCCAGCATCCGGCTCACCTCGAGGTTGCCGACCGTGTAGATGCACTTGCGCTTGGCCCCCACCTCGCGCCGCACCGCCAGCCGGCCCTTGCGGTCGGTACCCGCTGGCAGCGTGCGCTTGCCGATCAGGCGATCGTCGGCGCAGTCGCCGCCCAGCGTGGCGCCCAGGCGCTCGACGTAGGCCATGTCCTCGCGCCAGTAGGTCTCGTCGAACACGTAGTCGCCGTCGGCCAAGATGGGCTGCCCATCGATGCGCAGCGACGGCCGGCGGGTGATGAAGTCCTGGTGCAGGTGTGACTGCAGCTGACCGCCGTAGATGCTGTTGTCGCCCACGGCGATGTGGGCCGTACGCGCCATCTTCTCGTCGAAGAGCGGGTTGCCGGTGAGCCCGTCGATGCTGGCGTTGACGCCGACGCCCAGCTCCGCCAGCGAGAGCGGCGAGAGCTGCAACGGACAGCAGGGCCAGTCGATGAGTCGATCGAAGGCCTGCCGTCCAGGCCCGACGCCCTCCACCTCGACGAGCTGGCCGGCGTCGAAGCGCAGGACGAGTGGCTGGTCGTCGCGCAGCACGTGGCCGGTGAAGGCGCCGTTCAGCAGGAACTCGCCGGACGCGGTGCCTTCCACCGGCGCGATGAACGTCTCGCCGCCGGGCAGGTTGCCCCAGGTGTCGCTGGCGATGATGCCGGTGCTGGTGATCGGGGAGCGACGGAACAGGCCCAGCCCGAGGCGGAGCTCGTACGGCCGGCCCTCTCCCGAGGCGTCGATCGTCGTCAAGATGGCCTGGCTGCCGAGGAGCAGTGCGACCGCCAGGTCGTCGCAGCGGTCCTGGACCTCGTCGTAGTCGATGTTCACGGCGTGGCCGAGGACCTCGAGGGTCGCCCCCGGAATCATGCCGACATAACGCGACACGTCCACCGATGCGTTGACCAGGGCCTTCCGGTAGGCAATCGTGCCGGTGTCGGCGGTAACGCAGACGAGAATGGCGCGGGCCCGGTCGATGGCCTCCTGGTCGGCCTGGCCGATGGCGCGCGCCGCGCTCCCCCGCCGTTGTTCTTCGATGGACAGGAAGCGTTCGATGAGCTCGATGCCAAGCTCATCCGCGGCCTCGATCAGGACCGCGACGCACGCGGCCGTCGATTGGTCCCAGAAGATCGCGACCGCGTCGCCGCGCGCCAAGCTCAGGCAGTCGCGCAGTACGCGAACGGCGCCTTCGTTCGCCTGGTTGAGCAGCGTGCGTCGTGCGGGGCCCGTCATTGGCGCCTCCGGGACTGACACGCCAGTTCCCGCTCCCGCCGCGCGTCGCCGGGACGGCACGAGCGCCGCAGAGCGTCTGGGTGTTACTCCCTAAGAAACGCCGGTGAGTCGGAAATTGAACAGGAGCTAGTCGACTCCTCGCAGCGTCCGGGTCGGGTCCAACCTGGACGCCCGGCGCGCCGGGACATAGGCCGCCAGCAGCGCCATCGCACCCAGGACGGCGATCATGCCAACGAATGTGGCCGGGTCCGCCGGCGTGACG
>JANOIR010000403.1:0-2067 GCA_031407765.1 Vicinamibacteraceae bacterium | reverse complement strand
AAGCGCTGCGGCATCCTGATCGCCGCCACGATCCTGCCTTGGCTCGGCAACCTCGTGTTCCTGATGGAAGCCGAGAGCGTCGCCAACATCGATCCGACGCCGTTCCTGTTCTCGTGCACCTGCGTCGGCGCGGTGGTCGCGGTCTTCCACTACCGGATGCTCGATCCGATCCCGGCGCTCAGCGATGCGCGGGTCGAGAACCTCGGTGACGGCGTGCTGGTGGTCGATGCGCAGGGCCGCCTCGCCGATCTCAACGGCGCTGCCCAGGCGATCCTCGGCCGCCGCGCCAGCGAGCTGGCCGGGACGCCGCTCGATCACGCCCTCCCCGGCTGGACGCTGGCCCGCCTCACCACCGGCACCGAAGACTTGTCGCTGGTCACACCCGGCGGCGTTGCTCACACCTTCCAGACGCAGGCGGTCGCGATCCACGGCGACGGCGAAGGCCCGTCCGGCTACATGGTGCTGCTGCACGACGTCACCGAGCGCCGCGCCGCCGCCGCCACGATCCGCGAGAGCGAGCAGCGCTACCGGCAACTGGTCGAGAACGCGCACGACCTGATCTTCACCTGCGATCTCGACGGGCGCCTGCGCTCGATCAACCGCGCCGGCCTGGCCGCGACGGGCTTCACGCGCGAGGAGATCGTCGGCTGCGCCATCGCCGACCTGATCGCACCCGACACCCGCTCCCGCTTCGAGGAGTTGCTGCGGGCGGCCAGGGACGGGGCGCCACTCAGTCCGATCGAGGTCGGGATTACCGCCAAGAACGGCCGCCGGGTCCCGCTCGAGGTGGTGAGCTGGATCCAGGGCGCGCCGGGATCGACGCGCACGATCCAGGCGATCGGGCGCGACCTGACGACGCGCGAGCGCTACGAAGAACAGCTCCGGCAATCGCAGAAGATGGAGGCCGTCGGCAAGCTCGCCGCCGGCATCGCCCACGACTTCAACAACCTGCTGACCGCGATCCTCGGCTTCGCCGACATCGCCGAGCGCCCGCTGCCGTCCGACAGCCCGGCGCGGCCGCCGCTGGCGCAGATCCGCCGATCCGGGCAGCAGGCCGCGGCGCTGACGCGCCAGCTGCTCGCCTTCGCCCGCCGGCAGATCCTGCAGCCGGTCGTGCTCGATCTCAACGCCGCGATCACCGATCTGGGCACGATGCTGGCGCGCCTGCTCGGCGAGGACGTCACCGTCTGTTACTCGCTCGCCCACGACGCCCGCCGCGTCCGCGTCGACCTGGCCCAGATCCAGCAGGTCATCGTGAACCTGGCGGTCAACGCCCGCGACGCGATGCCACGCGGCGGCGAGCTGCGCATCGAGACCGCCAACATCGCCATCGGCGCCACGCCGCAGCCGGCGATCTCGGCGCTGCCACCGGGCACGTACGTGTCGCTGTCGGTCTCGGACACCGGCCAGGGCATCCCCGACGACGTGCTCGAGCACATCTTCGAGCCGTTCTACACGACCAAGGCGATGGGCCAGGGCACCGGGCTGGGCCTGGCGACGGTGCACGGCATCATCAAGCAAAGCGGCGGCGACATCCTGGTCCGCACCGCGCCTGGCCGCGGCACGACGTTCACGATCTACCTGCCGGCGACCGATGCGCCGCTGCCGCTCGACAACAGCGTCGTCCTCGCCGACGCGCGCACCGCCGTACCGGGGACCGTGCTGCTGATCGAGGACGACGACGCGGTCCGGGAGTTCGCGCGCGAGGTGCTGAGCGCCCGCGGCTGGCACGTCGTCGAGGCCGCCGGGCCGAGCGAGGCGCTGGCCATTGCCTCCGAAGGCGGCGAAGCGTTCGACGTGCCAGCCGCGGGCGCTCAGCACCTCGCGCGCGAACTCCCGGACCGCGTCGTCGTCCTCGATCAGCAGGACGGTCCCCGGCACCGCGGTGCGCGCGTCGGCGAGGACGACGCTGTTGTCGAGCGGCAGCGGCGCATCGGTTGCCGGCAGGTGGATCGTGAACGTCGTGCCGCGGCCAGGCGCGGTGCGGACCATGATGTCGCCGCCGCTCTGCTTGATGATGCCGTGCACCGTCGCCAGGCCCAGCCCGGTGCCCTGGCCCATCGCCTT
>JANOIR010000206.1:0-2171 GCA_031407765.1 Vicinamibacteraceae bacterium | reverse complement strand
GCGGTCGTCGCCTTCGAGCGGGCGGCCCAGGCCAACCCGAACGCCTCGACGCTCTATCGTCTTGGCACGCTGCTGGCCAGGAGCGGCGAGCCGGGCCGGGCCCGCGCGGCCTACGAACGTGCCCTCGCCCTGGAGCCGGATCTGTCCGAAGCACTGAACGACCTGGGGGCGCTCCAAGCCCAGGCCGGCGACCTCGAGGGCGCGGTTGCCCGCTTCCGGGCGGCGTTGGCCGCCGCCCCCGACTACCCCGACGCCTTGAACAACCTCGGCTACGCGATGCTCGTGATGGGGCGCGGCGACGAGGCCAAGGGGCTGTACGAGCGGGCCATCGCGCTCCAGCCGGATTTCCCCGAGGCACTCAACAACATGGGCCTGCTCCTGGGCCGGGCCGGCGACCTCGACGGTGCCGAGCGGTACTTCCGGGACGCCCTGGCCAGGCGCGACACCTACGGGGAGGCGGCGGGCAACCTGGCACTGGTCCTGGTCAATCGCGGTCAGACCGAGGCCGCGACCCGGCTGCTCGAGTCTTTCCTGGCGAAGGTCCCGGCCTTCGAGGGCACCTACATCACCCTCGCCAGGCTCCACCTCAGCAATAACCAGACGGCTCAAGGACTTGCGGTCCTCGAGCGACTCCTCCAGCGCAATCCGACCCACCCCCTGGCGCTGGAAATGGTCCGCCAGTTCCGCCGATGAGGCGTCCGGGATCTGCGCGTTCTGGCGAAATGATTCGATAAATCGCCTGACTGTGCGGATCGCGTCACCCCGGTCGCCGTCCGATTCCGGATTGACATATAGGCCATTCCCGACCTATAAAGGCCATCTAGTTCTTGTCCAAAACCAGTCACTTGGCATCGCATTTTTTCGATGCCCAGGGAGGTTCCATGTCCCTTGATCGAGGGCTCCGTGCGCTGTGTGTCAGCGTTCTTACGGGGCTAATGCTCGCCGCGGTTCCCCCCGCCGCGAGCGCCCAGACGGCGAGTGCGTCCGTCTCCGGCACCGTCCAGGACGCCCAAGGTGGCGCGCTCCCCGGTGTCGCCATTACTCTCACCAGCCGCACGCAGGGCAACACCGCAACGACGACGACCGACGCAGAAGGCCGTTTCCTCTTCGCGATCGTCCGCGCTGATACCTACACGCTCGCGGCCGAGCTTCAGGGCTTCAAGAAGCTCGAGCGGACCAACCTCGTGGTGAACGCTGCCGACCGGCTCTCGGCCGGCATCCTCGCCCTCGAAGTCGGCGCGATGACCGAAGAAGTCACGGTCTCGACGCGCGTCAGCGAGCTGCAGACCACCAGCGGTGAGCGCTCGTTCGCGCTCGAGAACTCGGCGCTGCAGAACATCGCCAACAACGGGCGCGCCCTCTTCAACTTCGCGACGCTGGTCCCCGGCGCCCTGCCGAACAACAACGGCGGCGGCGAGATCGGCGACGTCGCCGGCTTCTCGGTCAACGGCCAGCGCGCCAACTCGAACACGATGTCGATCGACGGCGTCGCCAACATCGACACCGGCAACAACGGCGGCAACATGGCGACGACCAACATCGACGCCGTCGCCGAGTTCAAGGTGCTGACCAACGCCTACCAGGCCGAGTACGGCCGCGCCGTCGGCGCCCAGCTGCAGGTCGTGACCAAGAGCGGCTCGCGCGACTTCCACGGCTCCGGCTACCTCTACGCCCGGCGCTCCGACTGGAACGCCAACAGCTTCATCAACAAGCGCAACACCGTCGAAACGCCCAAGGCCAAGACCAAGCGCAACGACGGCGGCTACACCATCGGCGGCCCGATCTTCGCGCCGGGCTTCAACTCGGAGAAGAAGAAGCTGTTCTTCTTCTTCAGCCAGGAGCACCAGCGCCGGGTGGAGAACAATGCCATCCGACAGACGCGCGTGCCGACCGCCGCCGAGCGTCGCGGCGACTTCTCGCAGAGCCTCGACAACAACGGCAACCTGTACCCCTACATCCGCGACTACCAGCTCGCTCAGGCCAACCCCGGATGGGGCTGCACCGCGACCGATCAGCGCGCCTGCTTCGCTGACGGCGGCGTCCTCGGCCGCATCCCGCAGAACCGCCTCTACGCGCCGGGCATCGCCGCCCTGAACATCTTCCCGGACGCGAACCTCACGGGTGCCGGTCAGGACCTCAACTTCGAGAGCCAGGCGCCGAACAACACGCCG
>JANOIR010000328.1:0-3910 GCA_031407765.1 Vicinamibacteraceae bacterium | reverse complement strand
GCGACGTTCCTCATCGGCGACGGCGTGATTCCGTCGAACGAGTGGCGCGGCTACGTCCTGCGCAAGATCATGCGGCGGGCGATGCGCCACGGCAAGCGGCTGGGCCTGCGCGATCCGTTCCTGCACCGCCTCGTCGACGTGGTGGTGCGCGAGATGGGCGGCGCCTACGCCGACCTGCCGGGCAGCCGCGACGCCGTCGTCAACGTGGTCAAGGGCGAGGAGGAGCGCTTCGACGCGGTGCTGACCGCCGGACTCCCCCGCCTCGAGGAGCTGCTCGATCGCGCGGCGGCGTCGCCCGATCGCCGGCTGCCCGGCGACGAGGTGTTCCGTCTCTACGACTCGCTCGGCGTGCCGGTCGACTTCATCGAGGACCTGGCCGGCGAGCGCCAGCTCACCCTCGATCGCGCGGGCTACGAGCGCGCGATGGAGGGCCAGCGCGAGCGGGCCCGTGCCGGCAGCAGCTTCGATCAGAAGAAGGCGACGGCGTTCGCGTTCGCCTCCGATGCCGCGCGCGCCGCGATCGAGCAGACGCCGGATCGCTTCGTCGGCTACGACACCACCAGCGTCGACGACGGCACCGTCGTCGCGCTGTTCGACGCCACGCGGGCGCAGGTCGAGGCGCTGACCGCTGGCGCGCAGGGCTTCCTGGTCGCCGATCGCACGCCGTTCTATCTGGAGGCCGGCGGGCAGGTGTCCGATGCCGGCACGATCGCCGCCGCGGCCGGAGACGCCACCGTCGACGGCGTCGTGCGTGTCGTACCGGGTGGGCCGCGCGCGCATCGCGTCACCGTGACCACGAGGCTGATCGAGGCCGGCAGCCGCGTGCGGCTCAGCGTCGACGCCGGCCGGCGCGACGCCATCCGCCGCAACCACACCGCGACGCACCTCCTGCACGCCGCGCTGCGGCAGGTGCTGGGGCCGCACGTGAAGCAGGCCGGCTCGCTGGTGGCGCCGGATCGCCTGCGCTTCGACTTCGTGCAGCCGTCGGCGATTCCGGCCGAAGCGATGGCGCGGATCGAGCGCCTCGTCAACGACGAGGTCCTCAAGAACACGGCCGTGACGACCGAGGTCAAGCCGACCGCCGAGGCGATGGCCGCCGGCGCGATGGCCCTGTTCGGCGAGAAGTACGGCGACACCGTGCGCGTCGTGTCGATCCCCGGCTTCAGCCTGGAGCTGTGCGGCGGCACCCACGTGCGCGCCACCGGGGACATCGGGCTGTTCGCGATCACCGGGGAATCAGGCGTGGCCGCCGGTGTCCGGCGTGTCGAGGCGGTGACCGGCACTGGCGCCTACGAGCAGTTCAGCGCCCAGCAGCGCGGCTACCACGAGCTGCTGCACGCACTCGGCGCCGAGGCCGGCCAGGCCAGGGCGGCGGTCGAGCGGCTCCAGGGCGACGTCAAGCGGCTGACCCGCGAGCTGCAGGACGCCAAGGTCAAGGCGGCGATGGGCGGCGGCGGGAGCGCCACCGCCGGTGGCGACGACCGCATCGCGCTGAACGGCGCCTCGCTGATCGCCCGTCGGGCCGACGGGCTGGACCGCGCAGGATTGCGCAGTCTCGCCGATTCGCTCAAGGGCCAGATGACCTCCGGCGTGGTAGTGCTGGCGTCGGAGGACGACGGCAAGGTTTCGCTGGTGGTGTCGGTGACCAAGAACCTGATCGGCAAAGTGCAAGCGGGTCAGGTGGTTAAGCTGATCGCGCCGATCGTCGGCGGTGGTGGCGGCGGCCGCCCGGACTTCGCCGAAGCCGGCGGTAAAGATCCTGGCAAAATTGCCGACTTACTGAAGGAGAGTCGCGTGGTCGTCGAGCGAATGCTCGGGACTGCCGGCGGCTGACTAGCAGGCAGATAGGCTCGCGGTCGTGGCCAAGGGGGCCGTCACAACGGCTCCCACCTCTCACCTTCTTGCGCCATGGACCAGCGGGTTGCTACCCTGGGATTACCCCAGCACAGAACGGACCAAGTCATGTCGAGCCGCGCCTTCCGCGTGCTCGTGTGGATGAGCGCTGCCGTGTGCCTGGGTCTCCTGGCGGCGGCGCCGGCGTCCGCACAGATCTACGCGATCCGGGATGAGAACGGCGTTCTCACCCTCTCCGACAAGCCCCTCGGCGAGGGGGCCCAGACCTATGCCGTGCACGGCGCGGCGAGCACCGTCCGCGCGACCGTCGGCGCCGGCACAGGCGTCCGCGGCAGCCAGTGGGACGATGTCATCGACCATCACTCGCGGGAGCAGGGCGTCCGCGCCGATCTCGTGCGCGCCGTGATCCAGGTCGAATCCGCCTTCAACCCGCGCGCCCGGTCGAACAAGGGCGCCATGGGCCTGATGCAGCTCATGCCGGGGACCGCACGGGATCTGGGCGTCCGCAACGCCTACGACCCACTCGAGAACATCCGCGGCGGCGTCACCTACCTTCGCGCGCTGCTCGATCAGTTCAACGGCAACGAAGAGCTGGCACTGGCCGCCTACAACGCCGGCGCCGGGAAGGTGATCAAATACGGCGGCACCGTCCCGCCCTATCGCGAGACGCGCGACTACGTCAGCCGCATCCAGGGCAAGGCCGGCACCAACCTCGGTGCCCGCAGCGTGATCTACCGGATCACCGAACTGGTCGACGGCGAAGAGGTCATCCGCTACTCCAACCAGCGCCCGCCGCGCGGCACCACCTACGAGATCGTCAGCCGCCGCCGCTCGGTCGAGTAAGAGGGTTCCTGGTTTTGCGGCCGCGCTCCCACGCGCGGCACGCCTATCCTTCGGTCGGCTTCAGCACGCCCAGCGAGCCCCGGTACCGCGCGCGCATGTCGACGACATCGCTGTGCTCGAGGCCGATCTCGCTCGCCACCCGGCGCACGTCGTTGTCCTCGATCGTCGAGATCAGGCCGTCGGCGGCGCAGACGGCGTAGAGCCCGTCGATCAGCGCCCGCTTCTCCTCGACCGTCGCCCGCGCGGCGACTTCGCGCGAGACCAGGTAGTCCTGGGTGCCGCGGACGTGGACGATCTTGCTAGTCGCGATGCCGATGACGATCGCCGCGCGATCGGGCGCGAGGTGGGCCCGATCGACCAGCAGCCGGACCATCGCCTCGCGCTCGGCGTCGGTGACCTCGTGATCGGCGTGGGCCACACGGCTCAGCAGATAGGCGAACGCCGCCACCCGTCTGGCCTCGTCCGGCGGCATGTGCGACAACGTCTCTTCGAGCGCGTCCAGCGCTTCGACGCCGGTCTTCTCGGCGTCGACGTCGACGTCGACCTCGAGGCCGAGCTTCCGCAGGATGGTGGCCAGCACGCCCCGGAGTATAGAACCGTTCTCCACCAGCCTCGGTGCGTCGACTGGACCAGGGGATCGGTTCCATAATGGAAATCGTGGGGACGCGTCTCGACGTCTGGCTCGACGTCTCGTGCCTGTTCAAGACCCGATCGGAAGCACAGCGGGCGTGTCAGGGCGGCAAGATCGAGGTCAACGGGCAAGGCACTGCCAAGCCCCACCGCGAGGTCCGGCCCGGTGATCGCCTGACCATCTCGCGCCCAGGCGGGCGGCGCCAGCAGGTGGTCATCAAGGCGGTCGGCGACCAGCACATCCCCAAGGCGCAGGCGCGCGAGCTCTACGAGGACGTCACCCCGCCGCCGACCGCCACCGAACAGGCCGTGCTGGACATCCTGCGGGCGGGTCGCCTGGCGACGGCGCCAAGCGTCCCCGACAAGCGGGAACGGCGCGAGCGGCGCCGCGTGCGCGGCCTCGATTAGTTGACGGGCGTCGCTCACCAGTCGCCCGGTCCGGGCTAGTCGCCAATTCTGGCGACATATCATATATTTCGTTTGACATCGGTCCATCGGTGGCGGTATCCCTCTGCCCACACTGAAGTTGTGGACGCCTGCGGGATCCGCTGACGTTTTCGCCTCATGGAGGGATCGATGCGCT
>JANOIR010000323.1:0-9746 GCA_031407765.1 Vicinamibacteraceae bacterium | reverse complement strand
CCTCAGCGTGTATCTCGACCACTACGAGTACTCGTGCACCGAGCAGCTCGTGAGCAAGGGGGTGGCCGCGCTCGTCCTCACCTCGCGGCCCGAGTTCGGCACGGTCGGCGCAGCTGGCGGCAAGCCGCTCGAGGCCACCTTCGCGACGCTGCGCGGTCGGGCCAACGGGTCCGGCGGCTTCGGGCTGTGGACGTCGACGCCCGAGACCGCGGAGTTCCCGACCGTCTACGCCGCGCACTTCCTCGTCGAGGCGAAAGATCGCGGCCAGGCCATCCCCGCCGACCTGCTCACGGGGGTCGACGGCTGGCTGGCCAATCTCGCCTCGACGCCGGCGTCGACGCTGGAGGCGGGCCGCCTCCGCGCCTACGCCGTCTACCTGCTGGCGCGGCAGGGCATCAAGCCGAACGCCGCGCTGGCCAACGTCGAGCAGGAGCTGGCCAACCGGCATGCGCCGGCGTGGAAGACCGACCTAGCCGCCGCCTACCTGGCCTCGACCTACCAGCTGCTGCAGCGGACCGCCGACGCCGATCGCCTGATCGCCGGCGTGCCGTGGTCGACGCAGAAGCCCGCCCGGAAGCCGGGCGAGGCGATGGAGACCTACTACGATCCCGTCGTCCACGACGCGCAGCTGCTCTACCTGCTGTCGCGCCACTTCCCGGCCCGCGCAGGCGCGGTCCCGCCGGCGGCGCTCGACGCGGTGGGCGCGGCGGTCACCTCGCGGCGCGTGCACTCGCTGTCGGCCGCCTACATCCTGCTGGCGCTCGACGCCTACGCCCGCAGCACGCCGGCCGGCGTCAAGCTCGGCATCGCCGAGATGCGCCAGGACGGCCAGCAGGTGCCGCTGCCGCTGCCGGCCGGGACGCTGCCGCGCGTCGCCATCAGCGAAGCGGCCCGTGCGATCGTCTTCTCGAGCAGCGGCAACCAGGGGCCGGCTTACTACGCGCTCAGCGAAGCCGGCTTCGATCGCAGCGCGCCGACTGCGGACGTCGCCCAGGGCCTCGAGGTGATCCGCGAGATCGTCGACGCCAAGGGCGCGGTGCTGACCAAGGTGAAGGTCGGCGAGGAGTTCTTCATCCGGCTGCGGCTGCGGACCACCGGCCGCGAGCGGCTCGACCAGGTCGCCGTCGTCGATCTGCTGCCGGGCGGGACCGAGGCGGTGGTCGAGCGACAGACGACCGCCGACAGCGGCGAGGCCGGCGCGGATCCGGCATCCACGCGGGCCCGCCCGTCTGCGCTGCCCGTGGGCGTTCCCGGCGTCACGACGTGGACGCCGCACCACGTCGACCTCCGCGACGATCGGCTCGTGCTCTACGGATCGGTCACGCGCAGCGCCAGCACGTTCGTCTACCGCGTCCGGGCGACCAATGCCGGCGTCTTCCAGGTCCCGCCGGCCTTCGCCGAGGGGATGTACGACCGCTCGGTGACCGGCCTCAGCACCGCGGCCACTCTGGAGGTGGTGAAGCCGTGATCCGGCGACTGGCCCTGCAACCGGCCCGGCGACCGGTGCTATCTCGCGCCTGGCAGGCGGCGGCCGTCGCCGCCCTCGCGCTGCTCGTCGTCCGGGCCTGGCCGCGTCCGCCGCTGCGCGACAGCGTGCCGGTCTCGACCGTGGTGTGGTCGGCCGACGGCGCCGTCCTCCGCATGACGCGCGCCAGCGACGATCAGTACCGGACGTGGGTGCCGCTCGCGGCGATGTCGCCCGCCCTCGTCGACGCGTTCCTCATCAAGGAGGACCGCTGGTTCTACTGGCATCCCGGCGTCAACCCAGTGGCCCTGGCCCGCGCCGCCGTCCGCACCTACGGCGGGTCGGCGCGCCAGGGCGGCTCGACGATCACCATGCAGCTGGCCCGGCTGCGCGGCGGCCTGCGCACCCGCACGCCGATGGGCAAGCTGCGCCAGATGGCCGACGCCGTGTGGCTCGAGCTGCGCTACTCGAAGCGGGCCCTGCTCGAGGCCTACCTGAACATCGTTCCGCTGGGCGGCAACGTCGAGGGCGTCGGCGCCGCAAGCCGTCTCTACTTCGGCAAGACGCCCGACCGCGTCACGCTGGGCGAGGCGCTGACCCTCGCGGTCATCCCGCAGCACCCGGCCGGGCGCACCGGCCGCGGCGGATCCGAAGCCAGCCTGCTGGCGGCGCGGGCGCGGCTGGCGGCGGCGTGGACCCGCGTCCATGCCGGCACCGACGAGGAACGGCGGCAGCTCGCGCTGCCGGTCGTCGCCGGCCGTCGCGGCGCGATGCCGATGGCGGCGCCGCACTTCGTCGACGCCGTGCTGGCCGATCGGCCGCCGGACGGTCGCGTCGACACCACGCTCGACCTCGGCCTGCAGCGGCTGGTCGAGCGGCAGCTCGATCGCTACCTGCGTCAGTACGGACCGCGCGGCATCCGCAATGCCTCGGCCATCCTCGTCGACACGCGCGACATGGCCGTGAAGGCATGGCTGGGCTCGGCCGACTACTGGAACCGCGACATCGACGGCCAGGTCAACGGCGTGCTCGCCAAGCGGTCGCCGGGGTCAACGCTGAAGCCGTTCGTCTACGCGCTCGCCCTCGACCAGGGCGTGCTGCACCCGCGGACCGTCCTGCGCGACGCACCGAGCGCGTTCGGCCCCTACGCGCCCGAGAACTTCGACGGCCGCTTCAACGGCCCGATCGCCGCGGAGGAGGCGCTGGTCCGGAGCCGCAACATTCCGGCCGTCTGGGTCGCGACGCAATTGCGTCGGCCGAGCCTGTACCAGTTCCTCCAGAGCGCCGGGGTCCGCGATCTCCGCCCGGCGGAGTTCTACGGGCTGGCGCTGCCGCTCGGCGGCGGCGAGGTCACGATGGAGGAACTGGCCGGCCTCTACGCGATGCTGACCAACGGCGGCATGCTGCGACCGCTGCGCGCGATGGCGGCCGATCCCTCGCCCGACGGCGTCCGCCTGCTCAGCGCCGAAGCCGCGTTCGTGACGCTGGACATGCTGCAGCACAACCAACGGCCCGACGGCGACGGCTCGCTGCCGCCCCGCACGCGCTGGCCGGTGGCGTGGAAGACCGGCACCTCCTGGGGCTTTCGCGACGCGTGGTCGGCCGGCGTGGTCGGCCCCTACGTGCTGGTCGTGTGGATCGGCGACTTCCGCGGCGAAGGCAACCCCGCCTTCGTCGGTACCGACGCCGCGGCGCCGCTGTTCTTCCGCATCGCCGACGCGGTGAACCTGGCGCGGCCGGACGACACGCCACCGCCGGCAGTGCCGCCGCCCGGCGTGACCCGCGTCGAGGTCTGCGCCGACAGCGGCGATCTGCCGAACGTCGACTGCCCGCGCACCATCGCGACCTGGTACATCCCGGGCCGGTCGCCGATCCGCGTCAGCCAGCTGCATCGCACCGTCGGCATCGATCCGCTGACCGGCCGCGCGGTGTGCCCGCCCTATCCGGCCGGCACCCGCCTCGAGGTGTTCGAGTACTGGTCGTCGGACATGCTGCGGCTGTTCCGGCAATCCGGCGTGCCGCGGCGGACGCCACCGCCTGCCGCCGAGTGCGCCGCCGACGCCGCCGACGGGCCGCGCATCGCCTCGCCGATCCGGGGCCTGAGCTACGCGCTGCGCGCCGCGACGGCCCAGTCGATCCCGCTCGACGCCACCGCCGCCGGCGACGCCAGCCGGCTGTTCTGGTTCGATGGTCGTGCCCTGATCGGCGCCCAGTCGACCGCCGGCGCGCCGCTGGCGTGGCACCCCACGGAGGCCGGCATCCACCTCGTGCGCGTGGTCGACGACCGCGGCCGCTCGGCGGAGCGCGAAGTCGACGTCCAGTTCACGAGGGACAAATGAGGTCGACCGGCGCGGCGGCCGGCGCTGGCGCGTCGACGCTACCGCTTCGGCTGCGACGCCAGGCGATCGACCAGGTCGAGCCGCTCGCGGCGCGGGTCGGGCCCAGGCTTGGGGCCGGTGACGGTGAAATCCATGATCGCGTCGGTGTCGGCCGTGTACGCCGGCCAGCGCGGACGGCCGTCGCCGTTGGGATCGCCGGTCTTGGCGAAGGCCACCCAGTAGGCGTTCATGGCGTCGCCGACGGCGACGTCCTCGGGCGTCGCCGTCGCTTCGTACTTCGCCTTCACGGTGGCGAACACGAACGGGATCTCGGTGGCGTGCAGCGCGCCCTTCTCCTTCGCGCGCAGTGAGGCAGCGACGTAGGAGAAGCGGTAGGCGTAGGTCGGCTGCACCGGCGCCGTCAGGCGCGCCAGCAGGCGCGCCGGCTCCACCATCGCCTGATCGCTCATGAGCTGCACCGCGGCCTCGCTCCTGTTCGTGCCGGCCGGGTCGTAGGCGCGGAGGGCCTTCTCCTTGTCGGGGCCGAACGCCGCGAACGCCGCCTCGGCGCGGTCGGGCGGCGGGGCGAAGAAGCCGAACTCGCGATCGTTGGCGCCGATCATGTACGGGACGCGCGCCTGGCGTCCGGCGCGGAAGGCCGGCTCGGCCTCCTCGCTGAGGAACACGCCGTCGATCATCGGGCCGGCGTAGGTGTCGGGCTGCTGCGCGACCAGGTTCATGCCGTTGACGATGGCGTCGGCAGGAAGCGCGCGGAGCGCCTTCAACGCCTCGGCGCCCTGCGCCGTCACGCCGGCCTTGGTCGCAAACGCCACGCCCAGGGCCTCGGCGGACGGCGAACCGCCCGGGCCCGGCTGGCGGATGTGGCGCATCGAGATCGGCCCGCGCGAGCGGCCGCCGCCCGACTGGACGATCGCCTTGTGGAACAGGCCCCTGGCGAGCGGCGAGATCAGCAGCGCGTTGACCGAGCCGCCGCCGGCGGACTCGCCGAAGATCGTGACGTTGGCCGGGTCGCCGCCGAAGGCGGCGGCGTTGCGCTTCACCCACTGCAGCGCAGCGAGCTGATCGAAGAAGCCGTAGTTGCCGAGCGGCCCGCTCGGCGTCTCGGCGGTCAGCGCCGGATGGGCGAAGAAGCCGAAGCGCCCGATCCGATAGTTCATGCTGACGAAGACGACGCCGCGCCGCGCAAACGCGGATCCGTCGTAGACGGCCGGCGAGCTGCCGCCGTTGACGAAGCCGCCGCCATAGATCCAGACCATCACCGGCAGCGGCGTCGCGCTGCGGGCGGCCGGCGTCCAGACATTGAGATACAGGCAGTCTTCCGCCGGGGGCGTCCCGAGCGGCGCCGCATCGCCGCCGAAGGGCTTCTGCATGCAGTCGGCGGCGTAGTGATCCGCGGCCAGCACCGCCGTCCACGGCGCCGGCGGCTGCGGGGCCTTCCAGCGCCGCTCGCCCACCGGCGGCGCCGCGTAGGGCATGCCTTTGTAAGCGGCGACGCCGTCCGCAACCACGCCCGAGACCGGTCCCGCGTCGGTCTTCATTGGCGCAGTCGCGGTCCGCGCGTCGGCCGAGCGCGATTGACCGCCAGCGGACGCGGCCGGCGCGAGCAGGCAGAGCGCAGCCATCGCGGACGCGAGCATTCTTTGGTGCATGACGAGACCTTAGTGACACCAAGTGTCAATGTCAACACTCGGTGCCGTCGCAGTCGCGGCCATGCCATAATCCGAAGGTGGCAGCGAACGATCTGAGCCTGCAGGAGCGCAAGCAGGAGCTGGTCCGCACCGAGATCTTCAACGCCGCGTGGGCGCTCTTCGGTCAGCGCGGCTACGAAGCCACGACGGTCGCCGACATCGCCGCTGCCGCCGGCGTGTCGCGGCGCACGTTCTTCCGCTATTTCTCCTCGAAGGAGGACGTCCTGGTCGAGACCAGCGACGACCTGGCCGAGGCGATGCTGGCCGCGATGGCCGAGCGGCCATTGGACGAGCCGCCGCTCGTCGCCATCGAGCGGGCGCTGGTCCCCGTCCTCGAGAGCCGGATCGCGCAGACCGAGCGCACGCGGACGATCATCCGGCTGTTGCGCGAGAGCCGGACCTTGCGCCGCTCCCTCCTCGAACGGCATGCGCTGATGGAAGAACGGCTCACCGTGCAACTGGCCGTCCGGCTCGGCACCGACGCGGCGACGGACAGCACCCCGGCGCTCCTCGCCTTCGTGGCGCGCGCGATGATGGACACCGCCTTCAACGTCGCCTACGACCAGCGTCGGAGCGACGTCGCCGCCCTGGTGGCCGAGCTCTTCACCAAGCTGGGCGAGCACACCGCGCTGCGATCGAAGCGCGGGGAGTAAGGGCACGAAGACCCGCCGTCGGCGGGGCACATCACGGCAGCGGCGTCGCCACGAGCGCGCCGCCGGCCGCCCAGACCTGGCCCCCGGCGTTCCAGTAGAACGCTCCCTCGACCACGATGGGCACCGGCGACGGGCCCGTGCTCTCGACCAACACGCCGAAGCGGCCGAATATCGAGGCGCTCGTGTGCACGGTCACCCGGCTCGCCGCCGGCAGGTCGACGAGCAGCGGCGCCGGGCCGAACCCGCCTTCAGCAAGGAACGTGATCCGTGCCTGCCCCGCCGTGGCCCCAGGGTTCGCGATCAGCACGTACGACTGGGCAGCGCGGGCCCCGCCCGACTCACCTGCGGCCACGGCCCACCGCAGGGCGGTGGACGTGACGCCGGTCGCCGTATGGCCTTCGTAATAGTCGAAGAAGCCGCCGGGCCAATACATCGCGCGCTCGACCGTGACCGGCACGCCATTGGCCGAGACGATCTCGCTGGAGACCGGAGTGCTCTCGAGGCCCTCGATCCCGTCCACGAAGATGCTGAACCGGCTGTTCGCCGCGACGGTGTGCTGCCGGGTGACCACGGACCCGTCGGGCTTCAAGAAGCGCGCGGTCACGGCGGCGTCGGTCGGCGCCGGATTGGCGATCAGCACGTAGAGGTCGAAGAACGCTCCTGTTGCTCCCTCGGCCAGGAACCACGAGGCGGCAGGCGCGGTGACTCCGGCCGACGCCGTGCCCAGCGCGAACGTCTGGCCGGCGCGGCTCGCATACATGGCGCGCTCGACGACGATGGGCCGATCGGCCACGATCTCGCCCGACACGTCCGACGACGCGAGCTGGGCGTCTACGGCGTTCACGTAGATCGTGAGGCGGGACGTCGGCGCCAGCGTGTACGTGCGCGCGATGGGGGGCCCGGACGGACGCAGGTAGCGTATCGTCGCCTGGACCGCGGCGTCCTGCGGGTTGTGGAGCAGGTAGAACAGGTTGAACCCCAGCACCGTCGTGCCTTCGGTCAAGTACCAGGTCGTGGACGGCGACGCCTGCGCCGTCTCGAAGTGGGCGCCATAGCCGGATGCATCCCAGGAGACCCGGCGGTCCGCGACGACCGGAATGTTGCTCTCGATCTCCATCGACATGTCCACGTTTGCGAGCGATGGCTCGCCGGCGGGGGCCACCGTCCGGCGCTCTCGCGGCGGGATTCGCAGCGGCTGCACGGTGGTGGCCCCGCCAGACGTCCGGTACCGAATCTGAACGGCGGCCGCGGTCGACGCGCTGGGATTCACCAGGTCGATCTCCGTGTCGAAGAACGGTCCGGTGACGCCTTCCGCGAAGTAGCGCGTGATGGTGCCGGTGGCGAGCGTCATCAGGCTGCCCGGCTGCGTGGTCGCGAACTCCTGTGCGTTGGACAGACCATCGCCGTCCGGGTCGCCGCCCGGCCCGTTCGGTCCCGTGGCATCGGCGGGATCGAGCCCCGACAGTCGCTCCCAGCGATCGTCCAGCCCGTCCTGATCCGCGTCGAGGAGCCGCGGCAAATCGACGGCGTAGACGTCGGTGATCGCCTGCGTCGCGCCGGGTGGCAATGGCGATGGCATGGTGGTCACCACGGTGCGGCCGTCCGCTGACCAGTCGCCGAAGCCGCCGAACGGCAGCGCGGTCCGCTCGCCAGACAGGAAGTCCTGAAGGAACGCATTGCCGTACGTGAAGCACAGCCAATAACGGCCGTCATTCGAGGGCACCGGCCGCATGAAGTCGAAGAACACCGCGGGTTCGGCGTCGTGTCCCGCCAGCGTGCGGCGGACCCACTTGCTCTCTAGGAGCAAACTGTGGGCAACCACGATCACCGACTCCGGCGACACCCCCAGCTCGATACGCCCACCTACTCCGAGGTCCTGCAGCATCGTGCCGTCCGGGCGCAGCCGGTAGACACGACCGGTCCTACTGGGAGCCGCACCCGGCGGGACAACAATCGGCTGCAGGATGGCGAAGCCGACGAAGGCGCCATCGGGGCTGACGCTCGGCACCCCGACGAACTGCTGTGGCTCGCCGGTTGCAGCCGCCGGGAGCGGTGGGCTCAGCCGGCGCGTCACCCGTTCAGGCCATGTCCGCGAGAACACCGCGCCGCCGCTGCCGACATCGCCCGGCGCGAGCACACGCGATGCCGACTGGAACGCGACGACGTAGCCATCGGCCGTGGCGCCGATGTCGAAGCCATCGGAGTCGAGATCGGCCGGTGTCCCCGCGGTGCTCACGCTGGCGAGCTCCACCACGCCCGTCACGAGATCGGCGACGAAGATGCGCTGGACGCCGGCGGATGTGCCGGGCACGAGCGTCGTCGCCGCCGACCGGAACGCGACGAAGCGCCCGGCCAGGATGGCGCCGGTCGCGGGGGCATCGGCCTGGGCGCCACCCGCGCCGACGTTGATCCGGAACGTGCCGACGGCGTCCGGCTCGTCGAACACGCCGTCGGCGTCCGTGTCGCGATCGCGGACGAAGACGTCGGCGACTCCATTCGTGTCGCCAGCAACCAGGTTGGTTGCCGCGGAGACGAATGCCACATAGCGGCCCGTCGCGCTCACGGTCGCTGAGCCGCTCGAGCCGTTCGCCTCGGCGCCGCTGCTCGAGACACTGATCCGCGTGTGCTGCGCCAGCGCTGGCGCGGCGGCTGAGAGCCAGAGGACCGGAACCGTCAGCCACACCACCACCGGCACTCGGCGCGCTCGGATCATGAATGGACCCTCTCGCCCGCAGTGTACCGCAGGGGCGTACGCACGAGGGGCCGGCTGGCATCGCTGCCCGCCGGCCCCGGTGACTCGCTTGGGTCGCGTACCTTAGGCGCAGCCGCTCGTCGTGCCGCAGTTGGCGCACTTGTAGCACGCGCCGCTGCGCACCATGATCGAGCCGCAGGTCGAGCACGGCGGCGCGTCTTCCTGGTTCTGCATCGCCGCAAACGGCGCGCGCGTGGGGACCGTCCTGCCCGCCGCGCCTCCCTGCAGAGCCCCGGCTCCCTGCAATGGCAGCGACGCCTGAACGACCGCCTCGTCGGCGATCGCCGCGACCGGCTCGGGCACGTTGAGGCCGGCGTTGTACTTGGCCTCGGCCGAGAGGAACTTCGCCGCCATCCAGCGGAAGACGTAGTCGACGATCGACTTGGCGAAGCGGATCTCGGGGTTCTTGGTCATACCCGAGGGCTCGAAGCGCGCGTGGCTGAACTTGTCCACGAGCACCTGGAGCGGCACCCCGTACTGCAGCGCGTAGGAGATCGCCTGCGCGAAGGCGTCGGCGAAGCCCGAGATGGTCGAGCCCTCCTTGGCCATCACCAGGAAGATCTCACCCGGCGAGCCGTCCTCGTAGAGGCCGGCCGTGATGTAGCCCTCGTGCCCGGCGATGTCGAACTTGTGGGTGAACGAGGCGCGCTCGTCCGGGAGCCGGCGCCGGATCGGCTGCCGGGCCAACGCGGCCTCGGCCAGCGCCTGCGCCGCCGCGCCGTTGTCCTTCGAGGTATTGAGCGGCTGCGTCCGCTTGCTGCCGTCCCGGTAGATCGACACCGCCTTGGCGCCCAGGCGCCAGGACTCGAGGTAGGCCTCCTGGATGTCCTCGACGGTGGCGTCCTTCGG
>JANOIR010000203.1:0-16272 GCA_031407765.1 Vicinamibacteraceae bacterium | reverse complement strand
CGGCGGCGGTGGGGGCGGCGGCGGCAGCGGGGGAGCCACGGCCGCGGGACGCGAGCCGCTCACCGGGCGGGCCTGTCCCGCATCCGTGAGCTGGCGCGCGGACGCGGGCGGCGGTGGCCCGACGGCGCGATGGCTGCCCGTGCCCGGCGACGGCGCCCCGCTCCGCGCCGCCTCGATCTCGGCCCGCAGCGCCACCGCCTCGGCGTCGTTCGGGGCCAGGCCGAGCGCCTCGGTCACCGCGCGCGCCGCGGTGTCGAACGCGCCGGCTTTGAGCGTCTCGCGGGCGTGGGCGAGCGCGCCGGCCACGCGGCGCTGCCGATCGCGATCCTGCTCCCGTCCGTCGGCGGCGCGCTCGATCTCCTGGCGCAGCTCCGCGACCTCGGGCGCGTGCGGCGACGCCTTCTGCGCCCGCGCCAGCCACTGGCCGGCCTCGGTCAGCGCGCCGGCGGCGAGCCGGGCCCGCGCCTCGCCGATCGATCGCGCCAGCTCACGGGCGTTCCGTGCCTCGCTGATTCGGGCGCCCATCTCGCCCAGCCGCGGATGCCCAGGCGCTGCCTGCGTCGCGAGCTGCAGCTCCTGCCTGGCGCGGGCGTCGTCGCCGGCGGCGAGCGCGGCGTCGATCGCCGCGAAGTGGCGGCCGACGCGATCGATGCTGCCGCTGCTCGGCGACGGCGGGTTGGTGGGCACCACCTGCATCCCGCGCGGCGGGGGCGGCGGCACCATCATGGTGCGGCCCTCGCTGGCTTCGGTCTCGAGGCGCTGCACGATGCGCACGAGGTCGGCTTTCATCGCGCCGAGATCCTGGTAGCGATCGGCGGGGTTCTTGGCCAGCGCCTTGTAGACCACCGTGGCGACGCCGGCGTCGACCATCGGGTCGAGCGTGGCGAGCGGCGCCGGCTGGTCGCTCAGGATCTTCATGAGCACGGCCGGCTGGGTCTCCGCCTCGAAGGCCTGGCGCCACACCAGCAGCTCGTAGAGCACCAGGCCGACCGCAAAGATGTCGCTGCGGTGATCGATGGCGTCGCCGCGGATCTGCTCCGGCGACATGTAGTTCGGCGTGCCGATCACCATGCCGACCTGGGTCAGCCCCGATTCGCCGGCGCGCGCGATCCCGAAATCCAGGATCTTCAGGATGTTCGAATCGCGGCTGACGATCAGGTTGGCGGGCTTGATGTCGCGGTGGACGATGCCGTGCTTGTGCGCGAAGGCGAGGCCGCTGCAGATCTCGATGATCATCTCGACGCGCTGCCGCGTGTCGAGGGGCGCGCGCCGGCGGATCAGCTCGGCCAGCGTCTCGCCCGGGATGTACTCCATGGCGATGAACGGCTGGCCCTCGTGGTCGCCGACGTCGTAGACGGTGACGATGTTGGGGTGCTGCAGCCGCGCCGCCAGCCGCGCCTCGCGCGCGAAGCGCTCGCGGACGTCGGGGTTGTCGACGCGCAGCACCTTGATCGCGACCAGGCGATCGATCGCCGGATCGAGCGCCAGGAACAGCGCGCCCATGCCGCCTTGGCCGAGGCGTTCGCGGACGCGATAGCGATCGATGGCCTGGGGCAGCTTCATGGCGTACGCGTCACGTCGAGGGCGGCGTCGAGGAGGGACTGGGCGGCGGTGACGTCGCCGGCCTCGAGCCGCCGCCGCGCGCGCGAAAGATAGTGTGCCACTTCATCGTCTCGGCGCATCGGCCGCAGATCGCGATCGCCCGCCGCGTCGGCGTACGACCGGCCATCGTCGTCGGTCGCGGACGTCGGCCCGGCATCGGGGCCGGCGTCGTCCGGCGGCGGTACGTCGCGTTCCAGCGTCCGCAGCAGCTCCTGCGCCTCGCGCCAACGGCCGGCTGAGATCGCCGCGCGCACGCCGCCGACGTGGGCGCGGATCACGTCAGTGATGACGCGCGACGAGCCCTGCGCCCGGGCCGCGTCGCGGGCGGCGACGGTCTCGCGGTAGTGGAGCAGCGCCGCATCGATCTCAGGATGCGGCCCGAGCGCCTCGAGCCGGCGGATCGCGGCGGCGAAGCGGCCCTCGTAGGCGTCCCGCTCAGCGGCGGCCAGAGCGTCGGCGACGTCTGGCCGGACGGGCGCGACGTCAGGCCCCGGCGCGAACCCTGGCCCAATCCCTGGCCCGAGCCCCGGGCTCGGCGCAGCGTGCGGCTCCGGCGTGGTGTGTCGAGCCGCGGGACGGGCGGGGCGGCCGGGCCGTCCCCTGCCGCGCGCCGCGACCGTGCCGCGGCCGACCAGGTCGTGCGAGGTCTCGGTCGCGTGGACGCGCTGGCCGACCCGCGAGAGGTCGGACCGCATCGCCTCCAAATCGGGATAGCGGCGCTCGGCCGACTTCTCGAGCGCGCGGTCGACGATCGCCGGCAAAGCCGGGTCGATGCCGGGGACGAGGGCGGCGAGCGGCTGCGGCGATTCGTTCAGCACCTTCAAGAGAATCGACTGTTGCGACTCTCCCCTGAAGGCCTGGTGGTACGTGAGCAGCTCGTAGAGCACCAATCCGACCGAGAAAATGTCGCTGCGATGGTCGGACGGCTGGCCCACGACCTGCTCGGGGGACATGTAATTCGGCGTCCCCATCAGCATCTGGCCCTGCGTCCCCGGGTCGGCGTCGAGCCGGCCGGCGACGCCGAAATCGAGCACCTTGAGAACACCCGAGTCCCGGCTGACCATGAGGTTGGCCGGCTTGACGTCGCGATGGACGATGCCGTGGCGGTGGGCGTAGGCCAGCCCCACGCAGACCTGCTCCATCAGCGCGATACGGCGCGACAGGGCCAGTGACGCCCGTCGATGGACGAGCTGTGCCAGCGTCTCGCCGGCGATGAACTCCATCGCGATGAACGGCTGATCCTCGTGCGCGCCGACGTCGTAGATCGTGACGATGTTGGGGTGCTGGAGGCGGGCGGCCAGCCGGGCTTCGCGCAGGAACCGCTCGCGCAGATCGTGGCTGTCGACCCGGAGCACCTTGAGCGCTACCTCGCGCTCGGTGACCGGATCGAACGCCAGGTAGAGCACGCCCATGCCACCGTGCGCAATGCGCTCACGGAGCGTGTAGCGGCCGATTGTCGCGGGTAGCGCGGCCAATGTGCCGATTATACTCATCGGTCCCTTCGAGTGGCCGTCCCCAGCAAGGAGTCATGCGAGTGTTCCGTCGCGCTTCGACCGTCCTCGTGGCCGCCACCGTTGCCTTGTGCGCCTGCTCGCGCCAGGCTGCGGACACCCCGGCCTCGCGCGCTTCGGCGGCGGGCTCCGCAGCCACGGCTCCCGCCGGCGACCGGGCCCCGGACGCCGCCGACGCCGTGGCCCAGGCCTCGGCTGGGCCAGCCGCCGGCGCCAGCTCGGAAGCGGCCTGGAACGCGATGGCCGCGTCCGCCGACGCGACGGCCGGTACCGCCGCCGCCGCGGAGAGCGCCGCAGCCGAGCGCGCGGCCGCCGAGGCCGGCACCGGCGACGGTAAGGGCCCGTTCCTCTGGCGCGTGGACGGCAAGACGCCCCTCTACCTCTTCGGCACCATCCATGTGCCCGACGACCGGGTGCTGGCGCTGCCGCCGTCCGTGCTGAAGGCCTTCACCGAGTCGACCGCGGTCTACACCGAGATCCCGATGGATTCGGCGACCCAGATGGGGGTCATGGGCAAGGTGATGCTCCCCGACGGCACCCAGTTGTCCGACGTCATCGGCGAGCGCCTCTACGCGCGGATGACCGCCGCCGCCGAAAAGACGCTCGGCGCCGAGCACGCCGGGATGGGCGCGATGCTCGGTCCGCTGTTCCAGCGGATGAAGCCGTGGGCGGCGATGTCGCAGCTCTCGCTGCTCGAGTTCCTGCCCGAGATGCTGGCCGGCAAGCAGCCGCTCGACGCGATGCTCTACTCGCGGGCGCAGGCGGACGGCAAGAAGGTCGGCGCCCTCGAAACGCCGGACGAGCAGATTGCGGTCTTCGAGAGCTTCACGGTGAGCGAGCAGACCCGGATGCTCGAGCTGACCCTGGACGAGATCGAGCGGGTCAAGCCCGGCGAGCAGACCCAGACCCAGGCGCTCATCGACGCCTACCTGTCGGGCGACATGAACGTGGTGTCGCAGGTGATGGAGGACGCGATGACCGGAGACCGTGCCCTGATGGCCCGTTTCCAGGACATCGCCATCACCCGGCGCAACACCCAGATGACGCAGCGCATCCAGGCGTTGCGGCGGGAGCAGCCGTCGACGGTGTTCTTCATCGCCGTGGGCACGGCCCACTACGCCGGCAGCACCGGCATCGTGGCTCAGCTCCAGAAGGCCGGCCTCAAGGTCGCCCGGGTGCCGTAGGGGCGAGACGCCGCTGACGCGGTGCGGGTATTCCTTGCGCGCTCCACTTCGCTCGCGCCGGCAAGCCGCGCTCCCGGCCGCTGATTGCGCGACAAGCCACGGCGCACCTGCGTGCGCCGTCGTGTCTGTGAGCCTCCCGCGCGTCTTGCGAGACGCCGCCTGACTGTCGCGGGCGGCGCTGCGTCGGCTGGCTCCAGTCGCGCTCCAGGAACACCCGCACCGCGGACTCCGCCGGCGTCGCGACAGCGAGTCCCCTAACAACTGTCAACGAAGGGCATCGCCGGCGTTTGCAGGCCGCGTCATCCGCGACGCCGCAAGCCGCGCCATCCGCGACGCAAGCCCTTGTAGGACGCTCTGTGAGGTCGCGGCTAGCCGTAGGGGCCAGCCGCCACGAAGTCGTCGACGCGTGTAGGCCGCGTTTCATCGGCGCAAAGTCGTCCATGTCGGGGACGGGTTTGGACAGATGTCCTCGTCGACGAGCGACCAGGTGGCGGGGGTCGAGCGGGATCTGCCCGGAGACGAACAGGAGGTCGCCGGCCCAGATGGCCTCCGAGTAGGGGCCGATGGCTCGCGGCGCCGCGTGCAGACGCGAATCCGCTGGGGTTCTGCGGGTTGTCCGGGCCGCGGCGGCCGCGAAGGGCGCTCTCGCGGTCGCGACGCCGGGGGGATCGCGGTGCGGGTGTTCCTGGAGCGCGACTAGAGCCAGCCGACGCAGCGCCGCCAGCGACAGGAGGCGGCGTCTCGCAAGACGCGCGGGAGGCTCACAGACACGACGGCGCACGCAAGTGCGCCGTTGCTTGTCGCGCAATCAGCGGCCGGGAGCGCGGCTTGCCGGCGCGAGCGAAGTGGAGCGCGCAAGGAATACCTGCACCGCATCAGCGGCGTCTACCTGCCCAGGGACCGGCCAACGCCAGCCGGAAAATCCATTTGCCTGGCCGCCTGGCTGGCTGGCGTGGCGGCTCGGTCCCGTGGCTCTCCCGTCCCTTGCCTCGGCCCCTGGCCCGGCCGGGACATATAATTCGGGCATGTCCCGGATCCTTCGATCGATCCTCCTCGCGGGCGTGGCCCTGGCGGCGCCTGGCTGGGCCGCCGACGCGGCCGCGCAGAACCTTGCCTCGTTCGAGGCCCGCACGACCGTGCACGTGCTGCCGAACGGCTGGACGTTCATCATCTGCGAGCGGCCCGGCGCGCCCGTGTTCTCGTTTGCGACCCAGGCCGACGTCGGCGCGGCCCAGGATCCGAAGGGCCAGACCGGCATGGCGCACATGTCCGAGCACATGGCCTTCAAGGGCACCCGGGTGATCGGCACCTCCGACTGGGCCAAGGAAGGGCCGGCGCTCGAGAAGATGGACGCCGCCTACATGGCCTGGCAGAAGGCCAAGGACGGGCGCGGCACCGACCCGAAGGAGCTGGAGAAGCTCCAGAAGACGTTCGAGGACGCCCAGGCCGACGCCCAGCAGTACGTCAAACCGAACGAGTTCGACGAGCTGGTCAGCCGGGAGGGCGGCGTCGGCATGAACGCCGGCACCAGCTCCGACGCGACGACCTATTACTACTCGCTGCCGGCCAACAAGTTCGAGCTGTTCGCCTACCTCGAGTCGGAGCGCTTCTCGAAGCCGGTGTTCCGCGAGTTCTACAAGGAGCGCGATGTCGTCATCGAGGAGCGCCGGCTGCGCACCGAGAGCCAGCCGACCGGCCGCCTGATCGAGCGCTTCATCAACGCCGCGTTCACCGCCCACCCGTACGGCAACGCGCCGATCGGCTACCGCAGCGACCTCGAGCGCTACACGATGAGCGACTCGATGACCTTCTTCGAGAAGTACTACGGCCCGTCGAACCTGGTCACCGCCATCGTCGGCGGCATCAAGGCCAAGGAGATCATCCCGATCCTCGACAAGTACTTCGGCCGCATCCCGGCCCGGCCCAAGCCGGAGCCGCTGCGCACCATCGAGCCGGCGGCCGCAACCGAGATCGTGCTGACGCTGCGCGATCCGGCGCAGCCGATCTACATCGAGGGCTACCACAAGCCGGCCGCGACCGACCCGGCCGAGCCAGCCTTCGACGCCATCTCGGACGTGCTGACCCGCGGCCGCACGTCGCGGCTTTATCGCCTGCTGGTTCGCGACAAGCAGCTCGCGGTCGCGATCCAGGGTGGCGGCGCGTTCCCCGGCGCCAAGTACCCGCACCTCTTCGTGCTCTTCGCGGTGCCGGCGCGCGGCGTCAAGACCGACGCCGTCGTCGAGGCGATGCACCCCGAGCTGGAGCGGCTCAAGACCGAGGACATCACCGACGAGGAGCTGGCCCGCTTCAAGACCCGGGCCAAGGCCGACCTGATGCGCTCGCTCAACTCGAACGAAGGCCTGGCCGAGAACCTCGCCAACTACCAGACGCTGTTCGGCGACTGGCGCGAGCTGTTCAAGTACGTCGATCGCATCGACGCCGTGACCAAGGCCGATATCCGCAAAGCCGCCGCCGCCACGTTCACGCCGACCAACCGCACGGTCGGAAAGATCGAGACGGCCGCGCCCTCGGGAGCCTCGCGATGATCCGCCTGCGCCGCCTCGTCCTGCTGTCCGCGGTCACTGCGCTCGCCGCCAGTGCGGTCGCCGCCCCGGCCGTCGCCCAGGTCACCAAGCCCTCGGAGATTACCTACCCGCCGATGCCGGCCTTCCAGGCACCGAAGCCGACTCGCTTCGTGCTGCCGAACGGCATGGTGGTGATGGTGATCGAGGATCACGAGCTGCCGCTGGTCAACGTGACGGCCCGCATCCGCACCGGCTCGCTGATCGAGCCGTCGGCCAAGGCCGGCCTCGCCGGGCTCGTCGGCCAGGTGCTGCGCAGCGGCGGGACCACCACGCGCAAGCCGGACATGCTCGACGAGTTCCTCGAGGCCCGCGCCGCCTCGATCGAGACCGGCATGAGCGCCGACTCCGCCTCGGCGTCGATGAGCGCGCTCAAGGCCGACGTGCCGGCGATCATGGAGGCCTTCGCCGACGTGCTGCGAAAACCGGCGTTCGATCCCGACCGCCTCAAGATCGCCGTCACCGCGGTCAACGCCGGCATCGCGCGGCAGAACGACAACCCGCAGGGGATCACCCAGCGCGAGTTCACCAAGACCATCCAGGGCGCCGACTCGCCGTTCGGCCGGACCACGACCTACGCGTCGATCGCCGCGGTGACGCGCGACGACCTGCTGGCGTGGCACAAGAAGTACTACCATCCGAATCGCGTCATCCTCGGCGTCGTCGGCGACATCACCGTCGACGAGGCGCGGACGCTGGTGACCAAGTACTTCGGCGACTGGGCCAAGGGGCCGGCCGTCGCCGACACCTGGCCGGTACCGCGCACGACACCGCAGCCCGGCGTGTTCGAAGCGGCGAAGCCCGATTCGACCCAGTCGTTCGTCGCGGTCGGCCACCAGGGCGAGCTGCTCCGGACCAGCCCGGACTACGTGCCGGTGACGGTGATGAACGAAGTGCTGGCCGGCGGCTTCACCTCGCGCCTGTTCGGCAAGATCCGCACGGAGCTCGGCCTGGCCTACTCGGTCGGGGGCAGCGTCGGCTCCAACTGGACGCGCGTGGCGCCGTTCCAGATGCAGATGAGCACGCGCGCCGACGCCACCGTGAAGGCGATCGAGGCGCTCATCGCCGAAGCCAAGCTGCTGGCCACGACGAAGCCGGCGACCGACGCCGAGCTGAAGCTGGCCAAGGACTCGATCCTCAACTCGTTCGTGTTCAACAACGACGAGCCGGAGGAAGTCCTCGGCCAGCAGCTCGCCTTCGAGTACTACGGCCAGCCGCTCGACTGGCTGGATCGCTACCGCGCCGGGGTCGAGAAGGTGACCGCCGCCGATGTGGCCCGCGTTGCCGCGAAATACATCCACCCGGATCGCCTGAGCATCGTCGTGGTCGGCCCGACCGAAGGGCGCGACAAGCCGCTCTCCGCGCTCGGCACCGTCAAGGCGATCGACCTGACGATCCCGCCTCCGCCAAGCGCGGCGCCCGCCTCCGCGCCCGCAGGTGCGGGCGCTTCGGCGGGCAAGCCCGGCGCGGGTCCGGCTGGTTCCGGCGGAGCGACGGCGAGTGGCGGGACAGCCACGGCCGACGCGAAGGCCAAGGGCCAGGCGCTGCTCGCCAAGGCCGTCGAGGGCATGGGCGGCGCCGCTGCGCTCGACGGGCTCACCAGCTACGTTGCCGAAGGCGAGGTGTCGGTGAAGACCCCGGGCGGCGACATGACGCTGCAGACGAAGGAAACGCTGGCCCCGCCCGATCGTTTCCGGCAGGACATGACGATCCCGGGCATGGGCAACATGTCGGTCGTGCTGGCGGGCGCGGACGGATTCATGATGTCACCGCAGGGCGAGCAGCCGATGCCGGCGTCGATCCGGCAGCAGATCGAGGATCAGCTCGCGCAGGTGCCGCTGCTGCTCCTGCGGCAGCGGACCCAGCCCGGGTTCGAGGCGGTCGCCGCCGGTGAGGGCAAGAGCGGCGACACCGCCACGTCGATCCTGGCCATCACCTACAAGGGCAAGACGAGCACGTTCGGCATCGATCCGCAGAGCGGGCACGTGCTGAGCGTGGCGTTCAAAGGCGCGGGGCCCGACGGCGTCCCTGGCGACATGGTCAACACGTTCTCCGACTTCCGCCCGGCCGGCGGCCTGACGCTGCCGCACAAGCATGCGACGACGTTGAACGGCGAGAGCAACGCCACCGGCACGCTGTCGAAGATCAGCATCAACGTCCCGGTCGACGAGGCCCTGTGGAAGCGCAAGAGCGCGACGCCGTGATGCCTGGATCCGCCGGAGCGGCCGCACGCGCCTCGCTGCCGATCGCTGCGACGGCGCCGGATCTGTCCGTCGTCGTCGTCCTGCCGTCCGGGGCGACGCCGGAGGTCGGCTACGCCGCCGGCCTGCGCGCCGCGCTCGAGACGCTCGCCTGCGCCGCCGAGCTCGTCGTCGTGGCGGCCGCGGGTGACGTCGCCGGGGCGCGCCTTGCGTGGCCGGGCGCCGAGGTCGAGGCCGCGCCGGGCGATGGCTACGGCGTCGCCCTCGTGCACGGCCTGCGCCGCGCCCGCGGCGAGTGGGTTCTCGTCGTCGACGCCGACCTGCGCGAGCCCGGCCCGGCGGTCGTGCGGCTGTGGGCGGCGCGCGATCAGGGCGAGATCGTGATCGGCTCGCGCTTCGCCCCCGGCGCGGCGATCCGCGTGCCGGCACTGCGGCTCGGCCTGAGCCGTGCGCTCAATCGCATTTTCCGGCGCGGCTTGAGCCTCGGCGTCGCCGATCTGTCGAGCGCGACGCGTCTGGTGCGGCGCAAGACGCTGGCGGCGCACTACGACGCGCGCGGCTACGACATCCTGCAGGAGCTGCTGGTCCGCGCCTACGCCGACGGCTGGCGCGTCGTCGAGGTGCCGATCGATTACGAGCCGGCGCATCCGGGCGCCGCCTACCCCCGCGCCCTCGGCGTCGGCGCCGACTACCTGCGCCGCTTCTGGGCGCTGTGGAAGCTGCGCAACTCGATCCTCGCCGCCGACTACGACGATCGCGCCCACGACAGTGCGATCTGGCTGCAGCGCTACTGGCAGCGCCAGCGCTTCAAGCACATCACCGAGCTGGTCGAAGGCGAGGGCCGTGTCCTCGACGTCGGCTGCGGCTCGAGCCGGATCATCGGCGCGCTGGTGAAGAACAGCGTCTGCATCGACATCCTGCGGCGCAAGCTGCGCTACGCGCGTCGCTTCGGCCGTCCGCTCGTGCACGGGTCGGGGTTCACGCTGCCGGTGCCCGACGCCAGCTTCCCGTGCGTGCTGTGCTCGCAGGTGATCGAGCACGTGCCGAAGGAATCGCCGATTCTCAGCGAACTGGATCGCGCGCTCGCGCCGGGTGGGCGTCTCGTCCTCGGCACGCCCGACTACGCGCGCTGGGAATGGGTGGTCACCGAGAAGCTGTACGGCTGGGCCGCGCCGGGCGGCTACGCCGACGAGCACATCGGCCACTACACGCGCGGGGAGCTGATCGCGCGCTACACGGGCATGGGCTGGACGCACGAGGACACGCGCTACATCCTCCGCGGCGAGCTGATCCTGGCCTTCCGCAAGCCGCGCGCATGAGCGAGGCGGCGACCGCGCCGCCGACGCGACGCATCGCCACGCTCGCTGGCGGCTTCGTGGTCGGCCTCTTCGCACTCGCCATCGGCGTCGCCCGGGCGCCCTTCTCGTACGACGACGCGTGGATCACGTATCGCTACGCGTTCAACCTCGCCAGCGGCAACGGCTTCGTCTACAACCTCGGCGAGCGCGTCTTCGGGACGTCGGCGCCGGGCTACGCCGTCCTCCTCGGCGTGCTGGCCGTGCCCGCGCCCGCCGCAGTGCCGGCTATCAGCGCTGGCGTCTGCACGGCGGCCCTGGCCGCGGTCGCGCTGGCGTTCTTCGCCTTCGGCGTCAGGCAGGGCGCACCGCTGGCCGGCGGCGTCGCGGCGATGCTCTTTACGGTGAACCCGCTCGCCCTCGAGAGCTTCGGCGGCGAGATGTTGACGCAGGCGGCGTTGGCGCTGTGGGCACTGGTGTTCGTCGCCTTCGACCGTCCCGCGCTGGCGACGGTCTGCGCGGTCGCCGCGACGGTGGTGCGGCCGGACGGCGCCATCGTGCTGATCGTCTCGCTGGCCTGGCAGACGTGGCGCACCGGCGCCGTCCCGTGGCGGCGCGTCATGGCTGCTGCAGCGGTGCTCGGCATCTGGTTCGGGGCTCTGTGGTGGTACTTCGGGATGCCGCTGCCGGGTACGCTGGCGGCCAAGCAGGCGCAGCGTGCGAGCGGCGTCTGGGGCGCGTTCGGCACCGGATTCGCGCTCTGGCTGCTGGCGCTGACCCCCTACGACACGCCGTTCACCGTTCCGCGCACCCACAGCGGCTTCGCGACCTTCCTCGGGCTCGGGCTGAGCGGGCTGGTGCTGCTGCCCTGGAGGCGCGGCTGGTGGCCGCTGGCGGCTTGGCCGATCGCGTCCTGCATCGCGTTCAGGCAGATGCGGCTACCGTTCTATCACTGGTACGCGGTGGCTCCCGCGTTGCTGCTCGCCCTCGGCGCCGGACTGTCGTGCGACATCGGTGCCCGGCTCCTGGGTGCCGCCGCCAATCGCTGGTGGCCCGCCGCGTCCGCTCGCCGGCCGGCGGCGACGGTGGCGGCCGCGGTCATCGCAGCTATCGTCGCGTTCGTGTCGGTGCGGCCCTTGACCGCGATCGCCTTCGATACCCGTGCCTGGTTTCCAGGCCCCGGCGAGCGGGCCTACATCGCCATCGGCGAATGGCTCGCTGCCCGGACACCGGCGGACGCCAGCGTCGCGTACATCGAGATCGGACTGGTGGGCTACCACGCGCGCCGCCGGATGGTCGATCCGTTCGGCCTCGTCACGGCAGGCGCCGCCGACGCCGTCGCGCGGAGGGATTTCCTCCATGCGTACCGGACGCATCGGCCCGACTTCAGCCTGCACAGCCCGGTCTACTTCCCGGCCGAGATGGGCCACCTCGAACGCGAGGACTGGTTTCGCCGCGAGTACGTTGCCATCGCGACCTTGGACAGCGGACGCGGCTATCCGCTCACGGTCTGGCGGCGCTCCTCTCCTCGATCCGTTCCGTGACCGACCCCTCGAGGGCGCTCGCGTAGCACCGCACGCCGGGTTCGCCGCTAGTAGGCGCTCTGCTTCGCGGTGGCGAGTGGGATCGGCCCGGGCGCGAACCAGATCTCGAACTGCAGCGGTCGGACGGTGCCCGTCGCGTAGCCCTTGCTCAGGTTCGACAGCCGCAGCCCAGACCCGGACAGCTCGCCGTTGACGATGGCGAGCAGGGACTGGCCGTAGCGCTGGCACTCGTCGGCCGCAAAGCAGCGAAGTTCGCTGGGCCCACCGTAGTCCTTCACTTCGACGCCGGGCACCAGGATCGTGGCATCGCCGAGGCGGGCGCCGGCGAGCCGCCGCGCCAGTCTCCGGGCGCCGTCGCGCTGCGGCTCCCGGGCGATGTGGATGTAGACGCGCGGCGAGAGCAGCGAGTTGACGCCCTTGGCGATGGAGTTGCCGGCCTCCGTGATGCTCTGCCGGAGGGCGCTGTCGACCGGCGCCGCCGATGCGGCCTGCCGGAGCTTGTCGAGCTCCTGCTCGATGCCTTTGAACGTCCGCTCCGTCTGTTCGGCCCTTTTCTCGGCGGCCTCACGCCGTTCGCGGGCGACCTTCTCCGCCTCCTCGGCTCGCGTCTGAGCGGCTCGCGCCGCAGCGGCCTCCTTGTTGGCGCGCGTGCTCTCCTGTCGCGCCGTCCACGCCGCCACAACGGCCAACGCAGCGAACAGCAGCGATACCACCATGCCCCAGCGGAAGAGTTTCACGCGGCGGCTCTTCTCGGTCGCAGCCGCGAGCTCCGACTGCAGCGTGGTCTCACGTAGCCGCGCCTGTTCCTCCCGCAGCGCCACCTGTTCGGCCTCGGCTCGCGCCCGCTGCTCGCGCGTCCGCTCCTCGAGCTCGCGCTGCATCTGCCGGTCGCGCGCCGCCATGCTCGCCTCGACGAGGCGCTCCACGCTCGCCCAGCGGCCGCCGTAGCGGAGGCTCCACGCCTCGTTGCGGCGCTTCAGCCAGCGGTGGCGCTCCTCGGCCGTCGCCGGCGACAGCACGTTCGACGCATCGGCCTCGAAGCTGTCGGCCTGGACCACGAGCGATCGCCAGACCAGGCCGTTCTTGAACTCGCGGTTCAACCAGCCGTCGGTCGGGTCGGCGATGCGGGCCCAGCAGCGGATCAGGGCTTCATGGCTGATGTCGACGTAGTCGTCGAGGGCGATCGGATCGGTGGCGTACGGACGCATGAACGAGACGCCTTCGGCGCGAAAGGCGTCGACGACGCGCCGCACCGCCGCCTCGTCGACGCCGCTGATGGCGATCACGTCGCGCAGCCGCCGCGGGTCGCGTGTCGCCTGGCCATCGGAGTTGATGTCGGTGAGGGCGCGGAACAGGTCCTCGGTGACGCGCGTCCCCTCGCGGCCGCGGTCGTCGGGCTCGACCTGCGCCATCACCGCGTCGGCATGGTCGGAGAGCAGCCCGGCCAGGCCACGCGGGTTCCGATAGTCGTCGAGCGTCAGCCGCCAGGCTCCGCCGGCCGGCCCGACGGCGGCCTGGTGCATCTGCATCAGGCCGTGCTGGATCAGCGGCAGCTCGTCCTGGCTGCCGCGCGCCTCGGCAATCAGCCGCTCGGCGAGATCGGTCGCGATCTCGCCGTCGTAGAGCGTCGCCGGCTCGCGGATCGCGCGGAGCAGATCCGTGTGCTGCATTCGCGGCAGCAGGTACTGCGTCTCGTTGACCGCCGCGGCGAAGCCCTCGAACTGGGCGCAGGCGCCGAGGAACTCCGATCGCATCGTCAGGACGACGAACAGCCGATCCGACTGCAGCGCCTGCAGGCCGAGGATCTGCGCGATGAGCAGACTGGCCTGCTGCGGCCCGCGCCGGCGCGCGTGGGCGAACACCTCCTCGAACTGATCGATGAGCAGGCAGACGAACGGATCGCGCGTGCCGCACACCGCGTCGACCAGGGCCGGGCTGCCGTCGCGCCCGCAGTTGAGGATGCGGCGCAGCTGCAGCCGGCGCGCGTCGGGGTCGGCGCCGTCGGCGCCGGGCGTGTCGACCAGGGCCTCGGCCAGGTGGACGAGCGGCTGGTCGCCCGGCATCATCACCCGCGTGATCCACCGCCGCCCGCCGCGCGCCGCGTCCTGCTCCAGGCGCGGCAGCACGCCGGCCCGGATCAGCGAGCTCTTGCCGCAGCCGGAATCGCCGTGGACGACGAGGAGCCGCTGGCGGACCAGCCGGCCGACGACGTCGTCGATCATCTGCTCGCGGCCGAAGAAGATCGGCCATTCGTCCTTGCCGAACGGCCGCAGTCCCGGATAGGGGCGGGCCGGGAGCGTGACGGCGAAGACGTCGGCCGCGGCCGGGTCGGGGCTCATCGTCCCCCTGCCGCGGCGCTCTTCTGCGTCAGCCACGTCTTGACGTCCATCGGCCAGGGCGAGCGCGTGCCGTCGATCCAGTCGACCTGCAGCGCCCGCGCGGTGCGCCGCCGCGCCTCGGTGGCGATCGGTGCCCCGGCCGTGTCGACCAGACCGCACGGCACGTAGCGCTGGTACTTCGCGCGCGCCAGCTGGCGGTCGCCGCGGCCGACCACGATGAGATCCTCGTCCACCGCCCGGGCGTTGGCGGTGCCGACGAGGAGCAGCGCGTCGCATTGGCCCAGGAGGGCGATCCGCGCGGCCTGCTCCTGGTTGGCCTTGGCCGGATCGGCGGAGACGGTGTCGGGCTTGTCGACGGGAAAGACGGCGAAGCCCTGGCTCTCGAGGGCCGCGCGCGCCGCCTGCCAGGTGTCCTCGTGCTCCTGGCGGGCGTGCAGGTAGAGCGCCTGGCCCGCCTCTTCGGCCAGCTTCGCCGCGTCGGCGGCCGCGGCCCGGCGCTCGTCAGCGCGCTTCTTGAGGAGCTCGATTTTCTGCCAGAGCCAGCCGACCAGGTCGAGGAGCTGGTCGCGGAAGGGCCCCTTGCTCGTGCCGTCCGGTGCCGGCCATTCGTACGGCTGCGGCCGCAGCTCAGCCCGCGCCTTGTCGTAGAAGCAGAAGCCGACGAACGGGTGGCCGCGCTCGTCGAGGAAGGGCGTTGGCCACGGCTCCGACGTCGGCCAGATGCGGGCCATGGCGATGCGGTCGTTCAGCGAGAGCCCGAGCTCGGCCTGCTTCTTCACCCACCACTCGCGCTCGTCGCGGCACCAGGCCGACTGCAGGTAGTGATCGGACATCAGCACCTGGAGGAGCGCGGACGCGCCGATCTCCTCGCGCAGCTGGCTGGTCAGCCCTGACGACGGGTCGAGCCCGTGTCCCGGCCGGTGGTGGTCGTCGAAGAACAGCGCCAGGGCGCGCCCGAACTTGGGGTGCTGGCGCAGCTCCAGCTCGAGCTGCTCGATGAACCCGTCCGACCAGCGCTTCAGCGGCGACGGACCAGCGTCGTCGATCGTGCCGTGGCTGTAGCTGACGAACAGGTCGTGCGTGAACGGCTCGCCGATATAGGACACCCGATCACCTCTTCGCGCCGCCGCCGGCGGGCTTGGCCGCGGCGGCACATCATGTACAACGAGCGCCGGGGCCTCCACCGTACACCAGCGGTCGGTCGTAGTGGGCAGCGGCGGCGTCAACGCCCGGCTGGCAGCAGTCGGGGGCCGCGGGTCCAGACTTCCGTTCCCGGGACCCCAGTCTCGGCGGCGAACGGGTTCAGCCGGAGGTGCTCGATCTCATTCGCCCACCCAGGCTGGCCCCGCAGCGGGAGGCGCACGACGTGCGGGCGGCCGTCCGCGAGCCAGTCGGAGCAGACCGGCGGCTGGGCGTGCATCGGGCGGTTCGTCGACGAGTAATAGACGCACGCCCGCTGCGCGGCCGGCGTTGCCGTCGCCGTCAGCTCGACTTCGAAGGCCGCGAAGGCGTCCGCCTTGGCCTCGAGCCGCGTCATCCACTCCGGCGTCGGCGCGGTGACGATGAAGTGGCTCTCGCCCTCCAGCATCGCCAACCCGTTCAGCGTCGTCGGCACCATGACCCGCTCGCCTGACGCCAGCGTCCGCGTCGGCGCGGGATGGTAGGCCGGCCAGACGACGCCCACGAGCGCGTAGAGGTTGCCCGCCGCGAAGAGCAGGCCGATCGCGAGCGGCGACGTCCACCGCTTCATCGCCGGCGGCAGCTCCTGCAGGCCCAGCGCGAGCAGCACCGCGAATGCCGGCAGGCCGGGCATCAGGTAGCGCCCCTGGAGCTGCGTGAACTGCAGGTTGATGCGGACGACGATCGCCAGTGCGCTCAGGCCAGCGATGGCCAGCAACGTCGCGAGTCGCCAATCGAGGCGCCGGCGGACCAGCGCCAGCACCGTGCCAGCGAAACCGATGGCGAAGAACAGGACGTAGGGCCGGTAGAGGAGCCGCGGCAGCAGCAGGTTGGC
>JANOIR010000198.1:0-7160 GCA_031407765.1 Vicinamibacteraceae bacterium | reverse complement strand
CACGGATCTCGCGGAGCGGCGCGCGTGGGCTTACGTCAGCGACGCCTGGGTGCTGTCGGACAACTACCTGATCGCCCGGCAGGGCGCCCCGCCGGCGGCCGACTTCCGCGGCGAGATCCCGTACGCCGGGCCGGCGCTCATGGAGAGCCTCATCCACCGCATGTGGCCGAACGCCCGGCCGCGCGCCTTCCCGAGCGTCGACGATCTCGTGGCTTCTTTCTGCCATGGCGAGTGGCCGTTCGTCTTCGTGACGTCGCACCAGGCGAGTGCCTTCCTGCGTGACGTCGGCCCGCGCTGCACGGCGGTGGAGTTCCGCACCCACCATCTGGCGGCGCTCAACACGCGCCTCGGGGTCGGCGCCCGCCCTGCGATGGCGCACGTCGCCGATCGGCTGCGGGAAGAGATCGTGGCGATGGGGCAGGACGGCGAGCTCGGCGGGATTCTCGCCAGGTACTCGTATGTCGGCTTGACGGAAGCGCGGACGATCCTGCAGCTGGCCGAGACCGAGCGGCAGCGTCGCGCGCTCGGCTGGGCGCTGTGGGGGCTGGCGGCGGCGCTGCTCGTCCTCATGCTCGCGGCCTGGCGGCTGCGGCGCGCGCGGGGCGCTGCCGACGCGGCCAACGCCGCCAAGAGCGCCTTCCTGGCCAACATGAGCCACGAGATCCGGACGCCGCTCGGCGGCGTGCTCGGCATGATCGAGCTGGCGCTCGACGGGGACCTCGCGCCACAGCAGCGCGAGCACCTGGATACGGCACACTCGTCGGCCCGAACCCTGCTCGCGCTCCTGAACGACGTGCTCGATCTGTCACGCATGGAAGCGCGCGGCCTCGAGCTGGCACCGATCGACTTCCAGCCGCGGCGGCTGCTCGCCGAGATCGCCGCGCTGATGGTGCCGGTCACGCGCGGCAAGAGCCTGACCTTCGCGCATGATGTGGACGATGCCGTCCCGACGTGGATCAAGGCCGATCCGGTGCGGGTGCGGCAGGTGCTGCTCAATCTGATCGGCAATGCGATCAAGTTCACCGAGCGGGGATCGGTCGCGGTTCACCTGTCGATGGACCTGGGCGATCCGCTGCAGCTGCGCATCGAAGTCTGCGACACCGGCATCGGCATCGAGCCGGACAAGAAGGCCGCCGTCTTCGAGCCGTTCCGTCAGGCCGACGGGTCGATCGTGCGCAAGTTCGGCGGCAGCGGGCTCGGCCTCGCCATCTCGAAGCAGCTGGTCGAGATGATGGGCGGCCGGATCGGGTTCGAGAGCGAGCCCGGCGTTGGCAGCGCCTTCTACTGCACGCTGCGCATCGCCGCCGCCGATGCGGCGGCCGACGCCCGTCACGCCGCTACGATGGCGGACCTGACGCCGGCGCGGTCGCTGCGCATCCTCGTCGCCGACGACAATCCGGTCAACCAGCGGCTGATCCGCGCGTTCCTCGAAAAAGATCGCCACGTCGTGACGATGGTCGACTGCGGCCAGGCCGCCGTCGATGCGATGCGCGACGCCGGAGACGTCGACCTCGTGCTGATGGACATCCAGATGCCGGGCATGGACGGCTTCGAGGCGACCGCCGGAATCCGGGCGCTCGGCGGCGACCGCGGCGCCACGCCGATCGTCGCGCTGACGGCGCACGCCCAGGTCGGCTACGAGGCGATCTGCATCGGTGCCGGCATGAACGGGTATCTCAGCAAGCCGATCGACCGCAGCGCGCTGCGTCGCGTGCTGATGGGCGTGGCGTCCGTGGCAGCGCGCGATAGCGTCACCGCCGCGTAGTCCCCAGGGGACCGGCCACGAGCGTTCAGCGGGCCGGAGCGGTGGGCCCAGCCGGCGTCGCCGGCAGCATGTTGCGGATCGCGGCGATCTTCCACGTCGTGCCGTCCTTGACCAGCAGCCACGACGCCCACATCCGCCGGGTCGCGCCGTCGGCCTGCGCGATGTCGTAGCGTGAGTCGGCAAGGGCGACGTTGGCCGCGACCAGTCGCACCGTCTCGATGGTGAGGGTGCGGCGGCCCTGCGTCTGCTGCGACGAGGCCAGCGAGCCGGTCACCACTTTCTCGCGTCCCCGGCGCCATTCCCCGGACGAGACGAGCTGATCGGCATCCGCCGTGAATAGCGCGGTGAGCGCGGCGGCATCGCCCTTCTCGCGCGCGGCGGTGTAGGTCTCGACCAGCGCCCGGACCGCCGCGTCGTCCGACGAAGGCGTCTGGGCGATGCCGGCGGCCGTAGCCAGAGTCACAGCGATCAATAGCGCGACGGCAGCGGAACGGAACATGGCAAGGCTCCTCGGATGCCGGCAGCACGCCGACAGGCCGCCATCCTACCGCTCTTGACGAGCGGGAGGTGAGGCGCCGTGAGCGGTGCGGGCATTCGAGTCTGGAGGCGAGACGCGGCCTCAGAGCTTCAGGGACGCCAGCGGCCAGACAGCGAGGCGCTTGTCGCGGTAGTGGCCGGCCCAGCCCGTGCAGCGCTCGTCGACGAGCAGGAGCGGCGGAGGGAAGGCGAACGGCGGTGACTGGAGATTCAGGGTGCGCCACCACCCGGTGCGGGTGTCGTGGTTGGCGGCGCGTTCGATGAACGTGGTGGTGATGAGGTACCGCGTGCCGCTGCGCTGGAAGTTGCGCAGCGTCGCCGACACGTCGGCGAACGAGAAGTGGACGAGGCAGTCGCGGCACAGCACGGCGTCCGCTGTGGGGAGCCTGTCTCGGGTGATGTCGAGGCGCAGGAACTGTCGCCGCGGCCCTCCGTGATGCGCCGCGTTGGCCTCGATCAGAGCGGGCACCACGTCGACGCCGACGTATCGATCGACGGCGTCGGCGAGCGGCGCGGCCCAGTTGAAGTCGCCGCACGGCGCGTCGAGCAGCACGCGCACCTCGAGCTGGCGCAGCGCCGTGACCAGGTCCTCGACGAAGACCCCGGCGCGGGCCCGGGTCGAGCCCGGCCCGGACGCCGACTCGGCGTCGCCCCAGACGTTGTCGCGGTAGATACGCGAGAAAATCTCGCCATGGTCGGTCGGCCCCGGCGCGATGCGGTAGCGGAGGGAGCGCAGGGCGCGTCTGATCAGCCTCACGGGCGTGGGGCTCCGATGCGCGCATCGTAACGCCGGAAGCGGGGGAGGGCCAGCCCGCAGACGACGACGCCGATGACGCACAGCACGCCGCCGGACACGATCGAGGCCTGGACGCCGGCGATCGCCGCGACGGCGCCGGCCTCGGCGTGGCCGAGCAGCGGCCCGCTCATGTAGCTCACCATCTCGATGCCGGCGAGGCGGCCGCGCAGCGCGTCCGGGATGGTCTGGTTCCACATCGTCATGCGGAATATCCCGCTGATGGCATCGGCGCCGCCGGCGATGGCCAGGCACACCAGGGCGGGCCACAGCGACGGCGAGAACCCGAAGCCGACGATGGCGATGCCCCACACCGTGGCGGCGAGCATGACAGCCAGGCCGTGTCGGTGGATCCGCGGCGTCCACCGCGACGTCAGGCTGGCGACGAGCGCGCCGAATGCCGGCGCCGCGTAGAGCGGGCCGAGCGCACCGGCACCGAGCGTCCCGGCGGCCAGCGCCGGGAACAGTGCCAGCGGCATCCCGAAGACCATCGCCACGAAGTCGACGACGTAGGTGCCGATCAGCTCCTGACGGCTGCGGGCGTAGCGGAAGCCCTCCACGATCGACTGCCACGTCGGCGCCTCGGCGTCCGCACGCGGCGGCACCTTCTTCATCGCGGCGAAACACGCGAGCGAGGCGAGGAAGCTGGCGGCGTCGACGCCAAACGCCGCGACCGCGCCGACGGTGCCGACGAGCACGCCGCCGATCGCCGGCCCGACGATCATGCCGAGGCTGCCGCGAAAGGCGCTGAGCGCGGCCGCGGCCGGGATCTCGTCCGTCGGGACGAGCCGCGGCGTCATGGCATCGAGCGACGGACGCTGCAGGCCGTTGAAGGCCGACATGACCGCGGCGGCGGCGTAGAGGACGGCGACCGACGGCACCGGGCGGGCGGCGTTGGCCATCAGGATGAGACAGCCGCCCATCAGGCCGAGCTCGGTCGCGATCACCAGGCGCCGGCGATCCATCCAGTCCGCGAGCGCGCCGCCGACGAAGGCGGTGAGCAGCAGCGGCACCAGCTCCACGACGCCCAGCACGCCGACCGCCAGGCTCGATCCGGTCAGCGCGTACATCTGCCACGGCAGGGCCACGTAGGTGACCATGGTGCCCAGGAAGGAGATCGACTGGGCGGCGTACAGGAGACGGAAGTCCCGGCGACGGAGCGGGCGGAGGTCCATGGGAACGGGCTATCGCCGACCCGGCCGTGGGCCGATAGATGACCAGCCTATCGCCATCGTGCGCAGCCTCTCCACCCTTTCCGTCACCGGCGTCGACACGGCGCCGACGCCCCTCACCGCCGGCGACGCCACGTCGGCGCCCGGCTCGCCCTGGCTCGGCGCCGCCGCCAACACCGACACCGACCAGACGCCGCTCCCGCCGGGGCCGGCGCCGGCCGCCATCGGCCCTTACCGGATCCTCGACCTGCTCGGCGAGGGCGGCATGGGCGTCGTCTACCGCGCCCAGCAGACCGGCGCGCTGCGCCGCGATGTAGCGGTCAAGATCGTCAAGCGCGGCATCGACACCGACCGCGTGGTCGGCCGCTTCGAGCGCGAGCGCCGCGTCCTGGCCCGCCTCGATCACCCGAACATCGCCCGGGTCATCGACGCCGGCGCCACTGACGATGGCCGGCCGTATTTCGTGATGGAACTGGTCCTGGGCCGGCGGGTGACGGCCTTCTGCGACGACGAGCGCCTCGACGTCGACGCCAGGCTGACGCTGTTCCTCGACATCTGCCAGGCGGTGCGCCACGCGCACCAGCGCGGTGTGTTGCACCGCGACCTCAAGCCGTCGAACGTCCTCGTGTCGCTGGTGGACGGACGGCCGGTGCCGAAAGTGATCGACTTCGGGATCGCCAAGGTCATGGACGACACCGAGGACCATCCGGCCCTCGACACGCGGCTCAGCGGCCAGGCCATCGGCACGCCGGCCTACATGAGCCCGGAGCAGGCCGGACGCCTCGACACCGGTGTCGATACCCGCACTGACGTCTACTCGCTCGGCGTGCTCCTCTACGAGCTCCTGACCGGCCACCACCCGCGCGATTTCGCGCCGCACGGCGCCGATCGGACCGGCACCGATCGCCGGCCGAGCGAAGCGGTGGTGCGGACGCTGACGCATCCTCGCGGCGCGCTCGTGCCGCAGGCGCTCGCCGAGCGGCGTCAGTCGACGCCGCACCGGCTGCGTCGCCGCCTGTCGGGCGATCTCGATACCGTCGTTCTCAAGGCGATCGAGCTGGAGCCCGATCGCCGCTACGACTCGGTGGACCAGTTCGCCGACGACGTGCGGCGGGTCATCGCCGGCGAGCCGGTGCGGGCCAAGGCCCCGACCTGGATGTATCGCACGCGGCGATTCGTGCGGCGGCACCGCGTGTCCGTGGCGGCGGCGGCGATCGCCGGGCTCGTGCTGTCGGCCGGCACCGGCGTGCTGGCCTGGCAGCGGGTCGAGATCGCCCGCGAGCGCGACCGTGCCCGCGACGCCGAGCGCCGGGCCGGGCTCGACGCCCAGGCCGCCAATCAGGTCACCGCGTTCCTGATCGACCTCTTCGAGTTCGCCAACCCGGAGCGGGCTGGCGGGCGTGTGGTCACCGCGCGCGAGATGCTCGACGAGGGCGCGGCCCGCGTCCGCGGCGAGCTGCAGGACGCCGCGCCGGTCAAGGCGCGCCTGCTGACCGCGATGGGCGGCGCCTACATGGGCATGCGCCAGAACGACGCCGCCGAAGCGGCGCTCACGGACGCCCTCGCCGTGAGCCGAAGCGTCGGTGGCGAGCCGGACGTGCAGCAGTTCGAGACGCTGCAGCACCTGTCGCGGATCCAACAGAATCGCGGCGACCTGAAGGGCGCGCTGGCCTACGGCCGGCAGGCGGAAGCCGTGGCGGCGCGGCTCGAGCCGACGCCGGGCAGGCAGCACGCCGACCTCTGGAACAACCTCGGGTTGATCGATACGCAAGCCGGTCGCTATGAGGACGCCCGCACGATGTTGGAGCGGGCGCTCGCGCTGAGCCTGCGGCAGCCGGTGTCGGACCCGGCCCGGAAGGACGGACGGATCCGCTACAACCTGGGTGGCGTGCTCTACGAGCTCGGCCGGCTGGACGAAGCGGCGGCGCAGTTCGGCGAGGCCGAAGCGGCGTTCCGTCGCGCCGGTCCGGCGGCGCGCGACCTGCGCGCCAACCTGGTCGCGGCGCGATCCGCCCGCGGCCTGGTGCTGCGCGACCTGCGGCGGCTCGACGAGGCCCGCCGGGTCCTCGACGAAGGGGTGGCCGAGGCCCGGCTCGTCTATCCCGAGCCGCATCCCGCCGTGGCCACCATCCTGAACAACCTGGCTCTCGTCGAGCAGGACCAGAAGGACTATGCTGGAGCCGAAACCCATTTCCGAGAGGTGCTCCAGATCGACCGCAAGGTCTCGGGAGACCGGCACGCCGACGTGGCGTCCGATCTCCACAATCTCGCCTGGTTCCTGCACAAGTACCGCGGACGCTCCGCCGAGGCGGAGCGCGTGTCGCGGCAGGCGGTCGCGATGCGCCGCGACGTGCTCGGGGTCCGCCACCCGCAAACGCTGTCGTCGATGCGGCAACTGGCCGACATCCTCACCGCCCGCGGCGAGCCGGCGGCGGCGCTGCCGCTCTACCGCGACGCCCTCCGTGTGCAGACCGAGGTGCTGCCGAAGGGGCACCGCCTCACGTTGCTGTCGGCGCTCGGCCTGGGCGAGGCACTGACCGCGCTCGGCCAGCGCGTCGAAGCGATCCGCGTGCTCGAGGCCGCGCTGGCGGCCGCCCCCGTCCAGACGCCGCCGTCGCCGCAGCGCGCCGACCTCGACGCCGCGCTGGCCCGGGCGCGGGTGGCGACATCGCGCCGATCCGCGGCGCACTGATTCCGGGGGGTAGGGTGATGCGGCAGCGCGTCCTCGCCTTTGTTGTCGTGTCGGCCCTGGCAGCCCGTGGTGAAAGTCCCACGGCATTCGACGGGCGACGCATCCCGGCGCTCAGCGTTGCCGTTCAGCCGCCGGGGGTGCAGCCGCTCGCCGAGGGTGCTCGGGTCGAGCGCAACGTCATCTACGGCATGTACTCCGGGC
>JANOIR010000290.1:0-42473 GCA_031407765.1 Vicinamibacteraceae bacterium | reverse complement strand
GACAGGACCTCGCTCTGGATGCTGGCGAAGGTCGGCTTCAGGTTCGGCGTGGGGCCGGTGAGGTCTGAGAGCTTCTCGTCGCAGGCGCCCATGGCGATGCTCGCGACGCCGACGACGAGGCCCCATCGCAGGGACCGGACGAGTGATGACGTGGACAAGGTTCGGAGTCCTCCCGCCGGTCCGACAGAGCAAACCGCCGGCCAGCAGGGCTGACCTGCTGGCCCTTGTGAATTCCTTGATTTTTTGAGGTTTTCGCCCCGCCTGGGCCGCCGCCGACTTACGTCCCACGAAAGCGCTTACGTGGGGCGTAAGCCGAACGGCCCTGGCGCGCCGAAGCCCCGAGCTTTGGCGTGTCGGAGCGAAGGCGGGTCAATCGATGTGGTGCTTGGCCAGGTAGTAGCTCATCGCCCGCTGCGAGATTCCCATCAGCTCGGCGGCGTCCTTCTTGATGCCCTTGGCGGTGTCGAGTGCCTTGCGCACAGTTTCCTTCTCGGTCCATTCGAGGTTCTGGCGCAGGTTGAGGGACGGCACGCTGGCCGAGGCGCTGCTGGACGCCCCGCCGGGCACGGTCAGGGTGAGCGCCGTCAGGATGGCGCCGGGCGACAGCACCACGGATCGCTCGATCGTGTTCTCGAGCTCGCGGACGTTGCCTGGCCAGTCGTAGGCCTGCAGCCGCGGCATCACGCCGTCCTCGATGCGGTCGATGCGCTTGCCGGCGCGTTGCGCGTGCTTGTGGACGAAGTGCTCGATCAGCACCGGGATGTCCTCGCGCCGCTCGCGCAGCGGCGGCTGCGTGATCGGGATCACGTTGAGGCGGTAGTAGAGGTCCTCCTGGAACTTGCCCTCGGTCGCCATCTGCCGCAGGTCGCGGTTGGTCGCGGCGATCACGCGGACGTCCACCTTCTGTGTCCGCTCCGAGCCGAGCGGCTCGAACTCGCGCTCCTGCAGCACGCGCAGCAGCTTGGCCTGCAGCGCCTGGCTCATCGTTGCGATCTCGTCGAGGAAGATCGAGCCACCGTCGGCGAGCGCGAAGCGCCCCTTCTTGTTCGTGATCGCACCGGTGAACGCGCCCTTGACGTGGCCGAACAGCTCGGACTCGAGCAGGCTCTCCGGGATCGCGGCGCAGTTGATCTTGATCAGTGGCCGATCGCGTTCGGCGCTCTTGGCGTGGATGGCGCGCGCGATCAGCTCCTTGCCCGTGCCGGTCTCGCCGGTGATCAGCGTGGTGCTCTTGGTCTGCGCAACCAGGCCGGCGGTGCGCACCGCCTCCTGCATCAGCTTGCTGCGGCCGACGATGCCGTAGTGGTCGTAGTCCTCGTCGCGCTCGGCGAGCAGGTAGCCGTGCTGGCCGCGCAGGCGCTGGTGCTCGACCGCTCGCTCGACGACCACCACCAGCTCGTCGATCTCGAACGGCTTCTGCAGATAGTCGAGCGCGCCAAGCTTCATCGCCGCCAGCGCGCTCTCGACCGTGGCGTGCGCCGTCATCATCAGGATCTGCGGCCGCTCGCTCTCCGGCATGGTCGAGGTGATGTCGCGGATCAGATCGAGGCCGGTGACATCCGGCATCTGGTTGTCGACGAGCAGCACGTCGAAGATGCGCTCGCCGAGGATCTGGCGGGCGGCGCGGGCGCTGTCGATGGCGACGACATCGTGGCCCTCCTCGGCCAGCGCCTTGGCCAGGAGCTGACGAATCTTCGCCTCGTCGTCGACGATGAGCACGGCGCCTGGGGATCGCAGGGGAGTCATAGGCACTCTGAGCGAAGCGGGTCAGGCCTGCCGCGCCGAAGCCGGAGGGGACGTCGTGCCCGGCGAAGGCGGGGCCGGGCGGAAGCGAGGCAGCGTGAGATGCAGGGTGGTGCCGATGCCGGACTGGCTCTCGACGTCGATGCGGCCGCCGAGGCCGTCGACGATGTTCTTGCTCACCGCCAGGCCGATGCCGGAGCCGCGACGCTTGGTGGTGAAGAACGGCTCGAACATGCGGACCACTTCGACATCGGACATGCCGACGCCGTGGTCGACGACGATGATCTCGACGTGGTCGGCGTCGCGGAGCCGCGCGAGCACGTGGACCGGCGGCAGCCGCGCCACGTCGGTCGCAGCCGCACCGTCGTCACCGACCGTCACCGCCGCGCTCCCGGGCCGCCGCGCCAGCACGGCCTCGCGAGCGTTGGTGACCAGGTTGATCACCACCTGGCGCAGGCGATCGCCGTCGGTCGTCGCGGTGACACCGGGGGCCGCTTCGACGACCACGTCGGGCGGACCGGGCAGGCTGGCGACGACCGCCTGGGCCGCGTCCCGCACCAGCCGATCGACTTCGACGGCGTCGTAGGTGAGCGAAATCGGCTTGGCATAGTCGAGCACGTCGTTGACCACGCGATTGAGCCGCGTCACCTCGCCCTCGATGTCGGTAGCGACGCTCGCCACCTCCTCGGGGGTGGCGACGCCGCGCCGCAGCGACCGCAGCGATCCTTTGATGATCATCAGCGGATTGCGAATCTCGTGCGCGATCACCGTCGACAGCCGGCCGAGCGAGGACAGCCGCTCGCGCTGCGCCGCCTCGCGCTGGAAGCGATCGAGTGAGCCGGTCAGCGCGTGGAAGGTGCCGGTGAGCAGGCGCGCGTCCTCGTCGTCCCAGGGGGTCGGCGTGGGCGGCTCGGGCATCGACGTCAGCTCGCCGGTCTTGGCCATCTCGCGCATCGTCGCGGTCAGGTCGCGGATCGGGCGCGTCACGGTGCGCGCCACGGCGAAGCTGAGGAGGGTGGCCACGAGGACCGCGACCGCGGTCGTCGCCGCCAGGGCCGAGTGCAGGTTGCGCAAGAACGCCAAGTGCGCGGTGCGCGACCGCGCGACGATGGCGAGCGGACCGGAGGTGCTGGCTGTGACGCCCGTGCGGAGCGTGCCCGGCGCCTCGATGACGAGCCGCCGTCGCACCGCCTCGTACTCCTCGCCGTCGACTGTGGCCCGCAGCACCCGACCGTCGTCGGGCACGGCGAGCAGCGCCGCGGTCACGTCGGGGGGCAGCGTCGAGCCGCGCGGCCGGCCGCCATCGACGAATACCACGTCGCTGCGCGTGATCGTCTTGATGCGGTCGGCGAGGGGCCGATCGAGGCGCAGGCCCACGGTGAGTGTGCCGAGCACCTGCGGGTGCAGCGGATCGATGAAGATCGGGACCGACACGACCTGCAGCAGGCCGCTGCCCTGCGACCACACGTCGACTGCGGATCGGCCGGACAGGGCGCCCTTCACGATCCGTTGCGCGGCCACGTCTTCACGGCGCAGGCCCGGCTCGCCCAGGACGCCCAGGACGGCGCCGTCGCGGTCGGTGATGATCAGCAGGTCGGCCTGCACGGCCTCGAGGTAGCCGGTGAGGAGCGGGGCAACGGTCGGCGGATGCTTGGTATAGACGGCCGCCTTCAGCTGCGGCACGTCGGCGACGATGCGGGCGTCGCGAAGCAGGGCCGTGAAGAACAGCGACTGGAACTGCGTGACCAGCTCGCCGGCCTCGACCAGGCTCTCCTCGAGCTCGGCCTCGGCTTGCCGCGTCACGACCACGTTGACCAGGAAGAGCGCGGTGCCGATCGACAGCACCGCGAGCAGCGCGCTCGCCAGGAAGATCCGGTTCGAGAGCGACCTCAGCATCGGTCTGCTCGCGGCGCGCTACTCCGGCGCCGGCGACGGCGCGATGGTGAAGTTCACCTCGACGTCGCCGCCGTCGGGCACCGTCACCTGGCGCGGCTCGGGATCGAGGGTCTCGTTCCACATGACGATCGCGTGCGTGCCGGCCGGGATGCCTTCGATCCGGTAGCGGCCCTGGCCGTCGGTGACGTCGAAGTAGGGGTGCGCGAACACGAAGATGAACGCGCTCATGTGGGCGTGGATGTCGCAGAAGACGCGGACCACGCCCGGCTTGTCGAACTTGATGGCCTTGGACTTGCCGGTGGCGTAGCGGCCGAGGTCGAACGAGCGCACGTCCGAGAGCGAGAAGACGTTGTGGAAGAAGGGGTCGCTGTTCGGAAAATCGACCGAGCCGCCGACGCCAATGGCCACGATGTGCGGCACGAAGCGCTGACCGCGCTGATCGAGGCGGGCCCGTCGCTCGATGAACTCGCCAGCCATCCCGCGCGGCATGTTGTCGAGATACACGACGCTGGTCTGGCGATCGACCGCGTCCTGCTGCCGGTCGGCGGCGGAGGTGCCGCCCGGGCGGCTGACCGACGGCCGGCGGCCCGGCGCCGTCGCCGGCAGCGACACGGTGCCGCGGATGGTCCCGGTCGCCACGGCACGGGTCGCCACCGCGCGCGGCGCCGCGGCGTGGACGAGACCGACGCTAACGGCCGCGAGCGCCAGGGCGACCACGGCAAAGGCTGGACGGCGGGCCGGGCGTGTCGTCATCAGAACCAGTAGAGAAGCTGCGCCCCGGCGAGGCCGGCCTTGCGCTCGCGGCCGCCGTCGCGCCAGTTGTACTGGTAGCTGGCCTTGAGGCGGACATTGCGGCGCACCAGATAGCCGACCGCGCCCTCGACGCGGCGCACCGCCGCGTCCCAGGTCCGCACGTCGTTGGCCGCAAGCAGAACGCGCGAAAAGCCGAGACGATCGCCGCGCACCGCAACCGACCAGCGCGGCGTCACCGCGACGCGGGCCTCGAGCGAGCTGCCCAGGGCGTCCAGCGCCAGCGTCGGGTCGCCGTACTGGAAGGGCACGTCCCAGCGGCTCGCCACCACCTCGCCGCGCACCACGACGTGCCCGAACGCATATTCGGCGTCCAGGCCCAGCGCCCGCTGCCGGTGCGTCTCCGAGCGCGCCGGCTCGGGCAGGCCGCCGACGGCGCCGTAGTCGGTCTCCCCGCCAGCATCGGCGACGAACTCGCCGCTCGCGCCCGATACGCCGAGACTGAAGCTCGCCGTCGGCTTGATGCCGAGGCGTCCCGAGATCTGCTTGCCGCCGTTGTCGTCGTCGGTCCTGGGGTCGGACAGCGTGCCCATGGTCACCGCCACACCGGCCTCGACGCGGCTGCCGGCCCATTGCGCCGAGGCGCCGGTGTCCCATCGCCGTGCCGACACCAGCGGCAGGCCCTGCGGGCCGAGAACGGCGGTCGCACGCGGGTAGCGCACGCGCCAGCCTCCGCCGCGGTTGAGCAGGAGCTCGCGCCGGCTCGGCGGCGGCTCGGGCCGCATCGTCGTCGGATAGCCATAGGCCAGCGGCAGGCCGATGAACGCGTTCACCTCGCCGTAGTCACGCCGGGCAAAGGCACCGAACACCGGCGGGATCCGTCCGGCCAGGATGGTGAACGGCCGATCCGCTACCGGCTGCAGCCGCACGTAGAGCGCATAGGGATAGATGACGTGGCGGTCGTTCGGTCCCGGCTCGCGCCCGCGCAGCGCCGTGTCGTCGGTGACGCGGGCGACGAACGCGATGCGATCGGTGGCCCGGATCTCGGCGGAGAGCGACAGCGTGACCGTGTTGAACGCGTCGTGCGAGTAGTCGAACAGGTTGAAGTAGCCCTCGTCCGCCGAACCGAACGTCAGGCTCACGTCGCCGCTCACGACGACGCGCCCGTCGCCGAACGTGATCGGCCGCGACGGCAGCAGATCGGCGCCCGCCCGAGCGGCCGGCATCGCCAGCCACACGAAGACCGTCGCCGTGAGCAGGCGGAACATAAGCATCAGCGAGGCGGCGCCGGGCCCTTACTTGGCGGCTTCGATCACGCCGCACGCCTGTCGCGCGCCGGCGTTGCCCGTGGGCTGCGTCGTGAAGTCGTCGACCTTCTCGTGGATGATCACGGCCTTGCCGATGATGCTCTCCGGGCCCGACAGCGAGATGCCCTTGTCGACGAAGTCGACCCGCGCCAGGCCGTAGGGATCCGCCTTGAGGTTGCCGAGGTCACCGGCATGCCGGGCAGCCGCGTCCCGCGCCGCGTGCGGCTTGCCGCCCGGATTGAAGTGGCCGCCTGCCGACGCACCGTCCGGCGCCGAGCAGTCCCCCTTCTCGTGCACGTGGAAGCCGTGCTCGCCGTAGACGAGACCGCTGAACGTCCCGACGACGTGGACGCCGCCGGCCTCGGACGTGAACGTGACCTCGCCGCGCGCGGTCTGATTCGCGGTCGACATCAGCTTCACCGTGGCCTTGGCCGCGGGGGCGGCGCCGGCCGCAGCCTTGTCGGCCGACGGCGCTTGCGCCGACAGCCCGAGACTGCCCGCCCCGAGCGCCAGGATTCCCACCAGTACGTGCTTCATGGTCGATCGTCTCCCCTGGGGCGGCCGATTGGGCGCCCACTTGCGCCACAGATGTTACCCCTATTGGTTGGCGGCCGGCCTCACGCGGGCGGCGTCTGCCAGTAACATGCCGCCATGTTCGATTCGCGCACCCGTGCGGCCGCGCTGGTCGCGGCCGCCGCCCTCGCCGTCGCGACCGGCGGGCTCGCCGCCCAGTCCCGGGGGGGCATCACCCCGCCCAAGACCCAGTTCGGCTTCGACATCGGCGCCGACTACCAGCTCGCCACCTACCGTCAGCTCACCGAGTACTGGCGCAAGCTCGACGCCGAATCGGACCGCCTGCGGGTAGTCGAGATTGGCAAGACGGCCGAGGGCCGACCGCAGCTCATGGCCATCGTCACGGCGCCGGACAACCACCGCCGGCTCTCCCGCTACCAGGAGATCGCCCGCCGGCTGGCCCTGGCCGAAGACCTGTCCACGGCCCAGGCCAAGGCGCTCGCCGCCGAGGGCAAAGCGGTCGTCTGGATCGATGGCGGTCTGCACGCCACCGAGGTGCTCGGCGCGCAGCAGCTCATCGAGACCACCTATCGCCTGGTCAGCGCCGACGACGAGGAGACCCGGCGGATCCTGCGCGACGTCGTGATCCTCCTGGTGCACGCCAACCCCGACGGCCACGACCTGGTCGCCGACTGGTACCTGCGCGAGGCCGACGAACGGCGACGCTCCCTCTCCGGCGTGCCGCGCCTGTACCAGAAGTACATCGGCCACGACAACAACCGCGACTCCTACATGTCGACCCAGCCGGAGAGCACGAACATGAACCGCGTGCTCTACCGCGAGTGGTTCCCGCACATCCTCTACAACCACCACCAGACCGGCCCGTCCGGCACGGTGCTGTTCGCGCCGCCGTTCCGCGATCCGTTCAACTACGTGTTCGATCCGCTGGTGCCGATCGGCATCGACCTGGTCGGCGCGGCGATGCACCAGCGCTTCGCCGCCGAGGGCAAACCCGGCGCGACGATGCGTCGCGGCGCCAACTACTCGACCTGGTGGAACGGTGGGCTGCGCACCACCGCCTACTACCACAACATGATCGGGCTGCTCACCGAGGCGATCGGCCATCCGACGCCGATGGAGATCCCGTTCGTGCCGGCGCGGGCCATCGCCAGCGGCGATCTGCCGTATCCGATCGCGCCGCAGACGTGGCACTTCCGCCAGTCGATCGAGTACGAGCTGACCGCCAACATGGCGGTGCTCGACGTCGCCTCGCGCTACCGCGAGACCTTCCTGTTCAACGCCTACCTGATGGGCAGGCGGTCGATCGAGCGCGGCAGCACCGACACCTGGACGGTGACGCCGCGTCGGCTCGATCGCGTGCGCCAGAGCGTCGGCGATCGCGACGGCGGCGCCGGTGTCTCGCCCGCGGCGACGATGGGCGGGCGCCTCGCCGAGGTACCGGCGTCCTTCGTCGGCCTGCTGCGCGAGCCGGCCGATCGCGATCCGCGCGGCTACATCCTCTCCGCCGCGCAGCGCGACTTCCCCACCGCGATCAAGTTCGCCAACACGCTGATGAAGACCGGCGTCACCGTGCATCGCGCGACCGCTGGCTTCACCGTCAACGGCAAGGCGTATCCCGCTGGCTCGATCGTCGTGAAAACGGCGCAGGCGTTCCGGCCGCACGTCCTCGACATGTTCGAGCCGCAGGATCATCCGCACGACGTGGCGTTTCCGGGCGGTCCGCCGATCCCGCCCTACGACAGCGCCGGGTGGACGCTGGCCTACCAGATGGGCCTCGAATTCGATCGCGTCCTCGGCGCGTTCGACGGGCCCTTCGAGCGGCTGTCGACGTTCATCGAGCCGAGGGCGGCCGTGCCGCCGCTGGCCAACCCGGCCGGCTTCCTGTTGTCGGCGGCCGAGAACGACGCGGCGCGGGCGGTGAACCGGCTGCTCGCCGCGGGCGCCCGTGTCTCGCGCTACCCGCAGCACCCGGCCGGCGCCGGCACCTGGTTCGTCGAGGGCGCGGAGGCTGCGGCCGTCGTCAGCCGCGCCGCCGCGGAGCTGGGCGTCACCGTCACCCCGGTGGCGGCGAAGCCCGCCGGCGAGAGCGTGCCGGTGGGCAAGGCGCGCATCGGGCTGGTCGACGAGTACGGCGGCTCGATGCCGTCGGGCTGGATCCGCTGGCTGCTCGAGCAGTACGAGTTCCCGTTCGAGGTCGTCTACCCGCCGGGGCTCGACGCCGGATCGCTCGAAGCGCGCTTCGACGTGCTGATCGTCGCGGACGATTTGATCCCGGTCCCCGGACGCCGCGCCGGCAGCCCATCGATCGATCCCTCGACGGTGCCGGAACCGTATCGTTCGCAGATCGGCCGCGTCACGCCGGAGCGTACGATCCCGGCGCTCAAGGCCTTTCTCGACGGCGGCGGCACCATCGTGGCGATCGGCCCGTCGACGGCGCTGGCAACGCACCTGCGCCTGCCGATCGCGAGCGCGCTGGTGACGCGGACCCCGACCGGCGATCGACCGCTGAAGCAGGAGGAGTACTACGTGCCCGGCTCGGTGCTGCGGGTCCGGGTCGATCCGGCGCAGCCGCTCGCCTGGGGGATGCCGGCGCAGGCCGACGTCTATTTCGACAACAGCCCGGTCTTCCGGCTCGGGCCGGATGCGGCGTCACGTGGCATCGTGCCGATCGCGTGGTTCGACTCCCCCGCGCCGCTGCGCAGCGGATGGGCGTGGGGCCAGCACTATCTCGACGGCGGCATCGCGATCGCGGAGGCCCGGGTGGGCAAGGGTCGCCTCGTGCTGTGCGGGCCGGAGATCACCTTCCGCGCCCAGCCGCACGGCACCTTCAAGTTCCTGTTCAACGCGCTGCGCAAGCCGTAGCCAGCGCGTGCACAGCCGTCGATGGCCGCAGCCGACCGGCGTGCCGATACCTGAGCATGCGGGTCGAGTGCTACGGCGCGTCGCGGATCCGGGGCGGCGGCACCACCAACGAGGACGCGTAATCACTCGTCAGCCGTAGCGACCACGCCCTCGCTGCTCGCAAGCCACCGGCTGCGAATCTTCGCAGCGTCCTCGCGCGTGAATTGCCACTCGCTGGGATGCGGGAACTTCAGATCCCACGATGCCCGCATGAGGCCACGCGGCGCGTGACTGTTGGCGCCGATCAGCAGGTGACCGATCTCGTGGGCGGTGACGCGGCCGAGCAGGATGGCATTCGGCACGCCACTCTTGATCGAGCGATCGGACACCGACTCGGCGTAGACCGAGGCCACCACGTTCGGCCCACCCTTCTGCACGATCGCCGTGCCGAGGATGTGGCGTCCGCGCTCGGTGCGGTCCTGGATCCGCAGGACCATCTCGCCAGGCTTGAGGGCCGGCAGGCACGGAGTTGGCGGAACACCATCGACGCGGGAGCAATCGATCCAGTTGGCGTCGACACCGGCCGAGGCGAGCGTCTGGGCGGCGACGGTAAGGGCCGCGGCGCGCTCGTCGGGCGGCAGCCCGTAGAGGTCGTAGACGCGGACGGTGATGGTGAGAACGGCGGCGGCGGTAGCAAGCATTGACATGCTCGCCAGAGTGCGGTCCGCCCGAGAGTGCCTCAATGGAGCCGAGGTAACCCGAAGGTGAGACGTTGTCGACGTGCCCCGTGAGGTGGGATCAGCTGCCGGCGCGGGCGGCGAGCAGGACCTCGCTGCGCTGCGACAGACGGCTGCGGATCGTGGCGGCATCCTCGCTCGTGAAGTCCCAGTCGCCGCGATCCAGCCGCTGCAGATCCCACGACGGGCGCATCAGCCCATGCGTGGCATGGACGTTGGTGCCGATCAGCAGGTGCCCGATCTCGTGCGCGGCGACGCGCCCGGCGATCATCGCAAGCGGGACGCCGTTGCGGCGCGACCGATCGGCGATCGCCGCGGCGTAGATCGTCGCGATCGTGTTGGCACCGCCGACCACGGCCTCGCCCAGCACGTGCGCTCCCTCCCGCGGGTGACGGAGGATCCGGAGCACCAGCTCGCCCTCGGCGACGCTGGTCGTGCACGCGATCGCGGCCGGGCGGAGGCTGCAGTCGACGATGATGGCCTGTACACCGGCGTGGTCGAGCGCCTCGGACGCCATCGCCAGCGCTTCCTGGCGCACCTGCGGGGAGAGTCCGTAGAGGTCGTAGACCCGGATCGTGACCACGAGGGCGGCAGCAAGCATCGACATGCCCCAACAGTGGGGGCCGCCGGTGCGTGCCTCAATACCACGGAGGTGACACGGAGGTGAAACGGGGCGACATCGGGAGGACATGACGCTGACCCCCCTGGTCACCGGTGCCGCCGTCGGCCACACTAGAAGGTGACGTGAGCCACGAGATTCCCGGCCCGGTCGTGCAGTTCGGCGGCGTCGAGGTCGACATGCGCCTGCGCGAGGTGCGCCGCGGCGCCGACGCCGTGCGGTTGCAGGAGCAACCCTTTCAGCTCCTCGCGCTGATGCTCGATCGCCCCGGCGACGTCGTCACCCGCGAGGACATCCGCCAACGCCTGTGGCCGGACGGCACCTCGGTCGACTTCGAGCACAGCGTCAACGCGGTGGTGAAGCGGCTGCGGGCCGTGCTCGGCGACGACGCGATGCAACCGCGGTTCGTCGAGACCCTGCCCCGCGTCGGCTACCGCTTCATCGGCACGCTCGAAGGGGCGGACGGCCGCCCCCGCCTCCCCGCCCCGGCACCGCGCCCCCGCCTGGTGGTGCTGCCGTTCATGAACCTGACCGGCGATCCCTCGCACGACTACTTCATCGACGGCTTCACCGAGGAGCTGATCGCGCAGCTCGGCCACCGCTGCGCCGATCGCGTCGGCGTCCTGGCCCGCACGTCGGCGATGCTCTACAAGGACGCCCGGCGCGGCGCCGCCGACATCGGCGAGGCGCTCCGCGTCGACTACCTCGTCGAGGGCAGCGTCCGCGTCGGCGGCACGCGCGTCCGCATCACCGCGCAGTTGATCGAAACCCGCGGCGAGACCCATCTCTGGGCGCACAGCTACGACCGCGAGTACACCAACTGCCTGGCCGTGCAGTCGGACGTGGCAGCCGAAATCGCCGCGCAGCTGACGCGCGAGCTGTTCCCGCCGGCCGTGAGCGAGACGCCGACGCGCGTGCCCGGCGCCTATGAGGCGTATCTCACGGGGCGTTTCCACTGGCACCGCTCCGGCTCGGACGGCCTGCTGACCGCGATCACCTTCTACGATCAGGCGCTGGCCCACGATCCCGGCTTCGGCCGTGCCCATTCATCGCGCGCCCGTGCGTGGCTGTCGCTGTCGGAGTACTACGTCGTGCCGCCAGGCGACGCGCTGCGCTCGGCCCGCGAAGCGGCCGAGCGGGCTCTGGCGATCGACCCCGAGGATCCCGACGCGTGGGTGGTGATCGGCGAAGCGCGACGCGTGCTCGATCACGATTCTGCTGGCGCCCGCGCCGCCTACGACAAGGTGCTGTCTGGAAACGCGAGCAGCGAATGCGCGCACCGCTTCTACGCCTGGTTCCTCGGCGCCCGCTCGCCGGGCGCCGGGGCGATCGCCGTCGCGGACCGGGCCTTCAGCCTCGACCCGCTCTGTATCGTGATGCAGACGTGCGCCGCCGAGGTCCGCTTTCTCTCAGGCGACTACGAGGGGGCGCTGTCTCGCAGCCGGCACACGCTGGAGATGGAGCCGAAGTCCGAGCGGGCCCGCCGCGCGGCCTCGCTGGCCCTCGTCCAGCTCGGACGCGGCGCCGACGCGGTCGCCATCTTCGATCCCCTCCCTGACCGATCAGCGTCCTTGACGTCGCTCGCGGTCAAGGCCTGTGCCCTGGTTGCGGCAGGCCATATCGACCGGGCGCGGACCATCGCGCGCCGTCTCGAGCGGCGCAGCCACGACAGCGTTGTCTCGCCGTATCACTTCGCCGCGCTGCACGCGGCCCTCGGCGACGCGGACGCGGCGTTCGCGCAGCTGGCGCTGGCCGACGCTGCAGGCGATCCCTGGCTCGACGCGGTGGGGGTGGATCCGCGGTTCGCCTGCCTGAGAGCCGACGTTCGCCTGCAGGCGATCCGCGCGCGCCTGCGGCTCGACTGATGCTGTCCTAGAACCGCCGGCGCCGCAGCCAGCGATCGCGCTCCTGGTCCGACGCGAACACCTTCAGCGGCTGCCCGCAGCCGAGTCGAACGAGCAGGTCGCTCGCGGGCGGATGGAAGTCCATGAAGGCCCACATGTCTGACGGGTTCTCGACGTCCGAGACGCGGACAACCACGAGTGCGATGGAGCTCCCGACGACAAGTTTGCTGAAGGTGCCGCCACACGATGACCCTGCCGCCTCGTTCCAGACCTTGACCGTGGATGATTGGACCGCGCCCTTCAACGTCCGCTCGACTTCGAGCACGATCGAGCCTCGATCCTCGTCCGGTTTCAGGTCGCCGATCTCCATGACACGGCCCACCAGAACAATCGGCGCGCGGCGCGCCTCCTCGTCGAACGTCGGGCTCGCCACACAACTGCACGCCGCCGCCCTTTCTGCGGCTGTCGCCACCAGCACCGCCGCGCAGGCGCACCCCATCAGCGCTCGTGTCAGCCGCAGCATCAGCGCCCTCCTCCGAGGCTCAACAGGTTGGCGAACAAGCGGTACGCCCCTGGGACGCCCGCAGGGAGCTGGCGGAACCACGCGTAGGACGTGTAGACGTAGTGGCCCTTGCCGATGTGCGCGTAGAGCTCACCGCCGCGCTGCGGCGGCTCGTTCGGATCGGCGGTCTCGAGCAGCGGCGTGTACTGCGGATCGAACGTCGCCCAGGCGTAGAGGTCGCGCTCCTGGACCCAGTCGTCCCAGTCGGCTGGCCCGATGCGGTTCGGCGTCGTGAACCGAGGGTGCTGCGGCTCGAGGATCCGCACCGGCGCGCGCTCGTCGGTGACGCGTGTGTTGCCGCCGGCCGGGAACGGTGACAGGTTGCGCCCGGTGTAGTCGGTCTGCTGGTACTGCACGATCAGGGTGCCGCCGTCGCGGACGAACTGCAGCAGCCGGGCATTGGCGGCGACGAACGCCGGGCGGCTCTCGGAGGCGCGGATGCCGACGACGATGGTGCCGTAGCGCGCGAGATCGCCCGAAGCCAGATCATCGTCGGTGAGCAGCGTGACGTCGAGCCCGAGCCGGCGGATAGCCTCGGGCACGCGATCGCCGCCGCCCATCACGTAGCCGACCTTCACCGGCGCCACCGCGACGTCGAGCACCCGCGCCGTCATCTGCGCCGGCGCGTAGAGGCGGTGCTTCTGGATGTGCGGGTAGTCGATCGCCTGCATCGAGATATCGAAGGTGCGGCCGGCGATCACGACCTGGGCGGCCAATGTGTAGGCGCCCGGCGCGACGCCCGCCGGCGGCGTCACCGTGAAGGGCACCGACACGCCTTCTCCGCGCGAGGCGAAGACGATCGGTGCGCCGGCCGGCATCACCTGCCAGCCGTCCGGCGGCAGCAGACGCACAACGCCGGGGCCGGAGGCCAGCGTCTCGCTGCGCACGCGGACGCGGACCGTGCGTGGCTTCGAGGCGCCGACGGTCGGGATGACGGCCAGCGGCTCGTCGAAGGCGACGGTCACCGCCGGCACGATCGCCACGTTGCGGCGGATCTCCCCGCGGACCGGGTCGGCATAGCGGAACTGCACCGCCCGCTCCACGGTGATCGCGGCACCGCCGATGGTCAGCGGCACGCGGGCGACGATGACGGGCGGATCGAACGGCTGCGTCTGCAGCGCCGTCGGCACACCGGTCCAGGTGAAGACCGGACCGGTGCGCGGCGTCCGCAGCCAGTACGGTTCCGTGGGTGGTGCGTCGGGCGCGATCGTCACGTCCCACGGCTCGGCGCGGGTGGGCACCTCACGGAAGAAGCGGGCGACAGGACTGCCGCTGCTGCCTTCTGGTGGCAGCGGCGCCGGTTTGGCCGACCAGCCAGCCGGCACGACGAGCGTGCTCGGGCCGACGGTGACCGTCGATCCCTCGGGCTGGAACAGGTTGACGTTCACCCGCAGGGCATCGCCCGCCGACGCGATTTCGCGGTCGGCCAGGGCGTCCACGACGATCGCGGACGCCCGCACCAGGGCGTCCTCGAACTCGGCCACTTTGATCGCCAGCAGGAACTCGGCCTCGTCTTTCGCGGCCTCTGGCGCCGCCACTCGTGCGACGGCGGCCCGGGCGGCGCGGGCCACGGCCAAACCGCGCGCCAGCGTGGGGACCAGCTTTGCCGGCGCGAGGACCACGTCGGCGCCGGCGAGCGCCTCCGCGGCGGCCGCGTCCATCGCCGCCAGCTCGGTGGCGAGCGCGGTCTTCGGCAACCCGGCGAGGGCGGCCAGCCCGGTGAGGGACGTGTCGATCCCTTCGAACACGCTGCGTTCGGCCGTGCCGGCGGCGGCTCCGGTCAGGCTGGTGACCAGATCGAGGTTCGAGGTCTTGACGCCGCGGGCTTCGACCCCACCCATCTCCTGCGACTTGTGCTGGCTGCGTCCCTCCATGGCGATCTCGAAGTAGCTGCGTCCGAGCACCGGATCCAGTGTCCCGGTCGGCAGGCGCAGGGACGCCGTGGCCGGGTCCGCGCCGAAGCCGTGGCGAACGTAAAGTTTCCTTGCACGCCAGGGCCGCAGGCCCTCCGCGATCTGCTCCGGATACCTGGCCGGATCCGCCGCAGCCGCGAACGCCAGCGGCGTCAGCGTGCCGGACAGCTGGTGCTGCCCGTGGCCGTCGGCCGGCGTGCCGCTCCAGCCGTTCAGGATGACCAGCGGCCGATAGCGCCGGATGGCGCGGACCATGTCGCCGAGAATGACCGCCTCGTCCCACTTCGCCCCGGCCTCGGCCATCGTCTTGGTGAAGCCGAAGTCGTAGGCCCGGCTGAAGAACTGGTCACCGCCGTCGAGCGTCCGCGCCTGCAGCAGCTCCTCGGTCCGGATCACGCCCAGCGCGTCGAACAGCTCGGTGCCGATGATGTTCTGGCCACCCTCGCCGCGGTTGAGCGACAGGTAGGCCACGCGCGCGTGGTCGCCGCGGGCCAGGCGGGTGATGAGCGCGGTGTCCTCGTCGTCGGGATGCGCCGCCGTGTGCATCGCGCTCGCCGTCGTCCGCAACCTTTCGATAGCTTGCACGAGCCCGGCGACGCCGCGGCTATAGACGGGACGGACTTGGGCGGTTGGACTCGAGGCGAGAAGGGCAGCCAGCAGGGCGATGGCGGCCGCGGATCGCGGGGCGACCAAGGGCATCGCCCGAGTCTATCTGTTAAGCTCGACCCATGCGTGGCTGGCTCTCGGCGGTGTTCCTTGTCGGCGTGTCGGTGGCTCTCTCGGCACAGCAGCCGACGTTCCGATCCGGCACGCAGACCGTGCCGCTCTACATCACGGTGACCGACGCCGCAGGCCGGCTCGTGCCGAACCTGACCAAGGACGACTTCACCATCCTCGACAACGGGATGCCGCAGGAGATCTCGCTGTTCGACAACACCGTGCGGCCGATCACCTCGGTCGTGATGCTCGACACCAGCGGCAGCATGACGATGAACCTCGACCTGATGAAGGCCGCGGCCGAGCAGTTCATCATCCGCCTGCTGCCCGAGGACAAGGCGATGGTCGGGGCCTTCAACAACAAGGTCGAGTTCGCCGACACCGGCTTCACGAACGATCGCGACGACCTCGCGCGCGCCATCCGCGAGCTGGACTTCGGCAACATGACGCGCCTGTGGGACGCCACCGCCCAGAGCCTCGAACAGCTCGCCGGCGTGGAGGGTCGCCGCGTCGTGCTGGTCTTCACCGACGGCGACGACACGGGCTCCGCCACCAGGCTGGGCAAGGTGATCGACCGGGCGCGCGCCGACGAGGTGATGATCTATGCCATCGGGCTCGAGAGCGTCTACATGGGCGCGCCCGGCCGCATGGTGCGCACGCGCCCGGACGGCGGCCTGCGTCGGATCGCCGACGAGACCGGCGGCGGCTACTTCGAGCTGAAGAAGACCGAGGAGCTCGGGCCGGCGTTCACCCGCGTCGCGCAGGAGCTGCACAGCCAGTATCTGGTCGGCTTCACGCCCAAGAACCTCGATGGCAAGGTGCACAAGCTCGAGGTCCGACCCAAGGACACCAGCCTCAAGGCGCGGGCGCGGCGCAGCTACATCGCCACCGCCGTCACCCCGCCCCCGCCCACCGGCAAGTAACGTCGTCCGTCAGCGCAGAGGAGCAAGCGATGTCGAAGGTATGGACCGCCACGGGCCTGGCCCTGGCCCTCGTCGCCGCCGCCGCGTGCGGCAAGTCGGCCGAACAGAAGCGCCAGGAACAAGCCGCGAAGGACCTGCAGGAAGCCGCCAAGAAGATGGAGCAGGCCGGCAACGAGGCGCAGAAGGCCGCGGAAAAAGGCGCCGAGGGTATGGCCGCCGGCATGGAAGCCCTGGCCAAGGGCCTCGGTGCCGCCGCCGGCGTCGCGAGCGGCGGCAAGGCGGTCGACCCCGTCAACTTCCGCGATCTGCAGGCGAGCTTCGCCGACCTGCCTGGCTGGGAGAAGATGAAGCCCACCGGCGAGAGCATGACCGCGCCGTTCAAGATCTCGACCGCCGGTGTCCGCTACAAGAAGGGCGACTCCGAGATCCGCGTCAAGATCACCGACAGCGCCTACAACGCGCTGATGCTGCTGCCGTTCTCGTTCGTCAGCAACATGGGCTACGAGAAGGAAACCGAGACCGGCTACGAGAAGGCGGTCAAGGTCGCCGGCTTCCCCGGCCTCGAGAAGTGGAACACCAGCTCGAAGGACGGCGAGCTGACGCTGGTCGCCAACAAGCGCTACATCGTCGAGCTCGAAGGCAACGACATCGACGACCCGAAGCTGCTGCACACGCTGGCCGAGTCGATGACACTCAGCAAGCTCCCCGGGCAGTAGTCGTCGTCGTCGAGGCCGGAGGCTCCGGCGCAAGAGGGGTCGCCGGAGCCTCCCGCCAATCCGGCCGCGGCTAGCAAGCGGCTAGCGCGTCAGCCGGAAGTGGTGCCACTGCACGTGGGCGGAAATGCGGCCGCCAATCAACGCGCCGTCGCGGATCGCGTGGCGCCAGTGCAGGCCGCCCCAGACGCGCGCGTTGCCGATCTCGCCGAGCAGCTCGAACAGGTTGCCGTAGGAGCGCTCCGTCTTGATCAGCGCCGGCACCGCCGTCTTCGACGTCGTCAGCGTCCACGGCACGCGCGTCGTGCCGAAGAACCCCGCGACGCTGCCGATGACCGCGGTCGACCAGAAGCCGTGGCCGGACGGGTACTCCGGATGGTTCACCGAGATCAGCGGCCGCCAGGCCGGATCGCCGACGGTGTCGGGATTGCCGTCGACGTCGCCCATCGGGATCGCCGTGCGCGGACGCCAGGCGCGGTAGTAGTACTTGGCCTCGAAGCCGGCGATGATGGCGTCCGACGCCGCGGTGTGGACCATCGCGAACAGCCGCGCCGTGCGCTGCACGCCCAACTCCCGGCTCTGCGCCAGGGCCATGAGGTTGCGGTTCCAGTGCACGTAGGGGTTCTCGGCCCAGAACCAGGCGACGTCGGTGTCGTCGAGCGAGCGCAGCGTGCTGTTGACGGCGCCGTAGTCGCGCGTCTCGGCGAAGTCCTTCGCATAGCGCTTCGACTCGATCGGAAGCGGCCCGTTGGGCCTGAACGCACTCGCGTACTTGAACGTGAACGGCGTGATGCCGCCGACCTTGGCGTCGACCGGCTGGGCCGCACTCGGTGACGCCGGGCAGCCGCTGTCGGGCACGAACTCGCCCACCGGCGGCGGCGTGGCGCTGCACTCGTAGGGCACGATGGCGGCGAAGCCGTCGTTGGCACGCAGCGCGAGCATCGCCGTTGCGGCCTGCTGGCCGACGAGGACGCCTTCGATGACGGCCTGTCCAGCGGGCAGGTTGGCGAGATACGTCGTGTAAGCCTGATCGAGCGCGACGAGGTGCGCCGGCGCGACGCGCGGCCGGACAGTGAGATACGCGGCGGTGGCGATCGCGGCACGGACGTCGGCGCCGGGTGCGGCCTCGATCTTCGCGGCGAACGGCCGCGAGCCGCCTTCGATGGCGACGACCGCATCGTAGACCGCCAGGTGCACCATCGTGTGCAGGATCTCGGACGTGCCGGCGGATCGCGGCGCGGCCGGGCCGGTGATCGCCTGCTGGACGATGCCGGCCCATTCGATCACGGGGTTCGGCGCAGTGCCGGGATTGGGGCCGCCCATCGCGCGCGCCGGATCGGCGAGCACGACGACGGAGAACATCAGGGTACGCAACTTCAAGACCTCGCTCCTTTGAAATGCCGAAGAGCGGGCGTCGAGTTCGTTCGACGCGGTGCGCGCTCCGGGCGCGGGCCGTTTGTGGCCCGCACCGATGAAATCGCGAACAGCGGGCCGAAGACGACACACCTCACGCGCATGTACGACGCGTTCGGTAGATGGGGGGAGGACGTTATTCGGAGAGCGAGTAGATGCGGGTCAGCTTCCACGCGCGACCGACGCGCGCGAAGCCGTAGTAGAGGCCGCTCACCGGCCGCGTCGACGTCGTGCAGACCCAGGCCAGGCGGCGCTCGGGGCCGACGACGGGTGTCCAGTCCGGGCACACAGCTCCGGCGGCGCCGGCCCGCGTGGGCATCCCCACCGCTTCCTGCACGAGCGCGTGCGACACGCGTGTCACCACGACCGCAGACGGATCCGGCTCGCTGTGCAGCGGGACATCCTGGCCCGCGATGAATAGACGCTCGATGCGCGCCTTCCACCGCGGCGCATCGCGCTCGATGAACGGGACGACGTAGAGCCCGTCATGCAGGATGCCGCCGAGCCGCAGCGCCTGCTCGAGCGCCTGCCACTCCTCCGACAGCGGCTGGCCCGGCGTGAGCGGTCCGAAGCTCGCCAGGATCTCGTCGGCCGGGACCTCCTCGGTCTGGTCGCGGACCGTCGGCGCCATCAGCGCGCGCACGCCGGCGATTCGCCGTGCCTCGATCGCCGCCAGCATCCGATCGCGCAGGCGCCGGAGCTCGGGCTGCCGGCGCTCGGTCGCGGGCGACGCGAACACGAGCGGCGCCCAGTCGGGCACGGCCGCTGGCGCGCCCTGCTCGCCCGGCGGCACGGTCGGTTGCACCGGCGGTGGCACGGCTTGCAACAGCAGGAGCAGTCCGGCCAGGAGGGAGATGCCCGTGGCGGGGAAACCGGAAGGAGGGGTCATGCCTGTCCGGTCACGTCACGTCACCGCCGCCGCGCGATCAGCGCCAGGGCACGAGCTTTTCGATCCACTCGATGCGCATGAGGTCGTTGTAGATCACGGTGACCATCAGCGTCATCACCAGGACGAAGCCGGCCATCAGCAGGCGTTCCTTGACGCGCAGGCTGAAGTCGCGCCGGGCCAGGCCCTCGAGCAGCATGATGAAGATGTGGCCGCCGTCGAGCATCGGGATCGGCAGCAGGTTGAGGATGGCGAGGTTCATCGACAGCATCGCCATGAACCCGAACAGCGCCGAGGCGCCTTCGCGCGCCATCGACCCGGACGCCTGGGCGATGCCGATGAAGCCGGTGAGCTGCTTGGGCGAGGCCTCGCCGAGGAACAGCCCGCGCAGCGTCGTGAAGACCATGCCGGCGGAGTCCCAGTTGTGCGCCAGGCTGAGGCGCACCGCCTCGGTGAAGCTGGTGGCGCGGACGATCGACTCCTCCAGCCGCACGTCGACACCGATCATGCCGCGGCCGTCCCGGGTCACCGGCGTGACGACCAGGTCGACCTGCTTGGCGTCCCGGCGGACGCGCATCGTCAGCGGCTTGCCGACGCTGCGGCCGAAGGTCTGCATCGCCGCGTCGCGGTCGACCGGGATGCCATCGATGGCGAGGATGACGTCGCCGGGTCGCACACCGGCCTTCTCGGCCGGCTGTCCCGGGTGCACGGTGCCGGCCCGCAGGTGCAGCATCGGCAGCACGCCGAGGTCGCCGAGGTGGTACTTCTCGATGGTGTCGGGGGTGAGGCGCAGCGTCTGCACGACGCCCTGTCGGCTCAGCACCACCTCGATCTGGCGGCCGGCCGACAGCAGCATCGCCTTCTCGAACTCGGCCCAGGTCGGCGTGTCGTAGCCGGCGATGCGCACCAGCCGATCGCCGATCTGGATTCCGGCTTTTTCGGCCGCCGATCCTTTGACGATGCGCCCGACCTCGGGCGGATTGCGGCGGTAGGCCGGCTCGCTGGCGCCATTGAGATAGACGCCGACCATGATCACGATCGCCGCCAGCACGTTCATCGCCGGCCCGGCGATGTAGATCTGGAAGCGCTGCCACTTCGACTTGGCGAAGAACTCGTCCGGCTTGGCCGGGGTGTCGTCGTCGGGCGTCTCGCCGGCCATCTTCACGTAGCCGCCGAGCGGGATGATCGACACGCAGTATTCGGTGTCCCCGCGCGTGAACTTGAACAGCTTGGGGCCGAACCCGAGCGAGAAGGTCAGGACGCGCACGCCGTGCCAGCGCGCCAGCAGGAAGTGCCCGAGCTCGTGCACGAAGACCAGCACGCCGAGCACGAAGATGAAAGGAAGAATCGAAGACACTCGGGCTCTCTCTGGAGGCAGCTCAGCGGGCGCTCGCGGCCTCTAATCTCGACCCAGTATACGTGCGGGCCCACACATCGAGTTCCCGGATGGCGGCCAGGGTGTCGGGCCGCTGCACGCCATGGCCCGCGGCGGCAGTGAGCGCCGCGTCGATGGCCTCGGCGATCGCGGGGAACGGCACGGCGCCTTCCAGGAACGACGCCACGGCGACCTCGTTGGCCGCGTTCAGCACCACCGGATAGGCATCGCCGGCCTCGAGGGCCCTGTAGGCCAGCCGCAGGCAGGGAAAGCGGGTGTGGTCCGGGGCTTCGAACTCGAGGCGCTGGCAGTCGAGCAGGCTGAGCGTCGGCAGCGCGCCGTCCCAGCGATCCGGCCACGAGAAGGCGTATTGGATCGGCAGCCGCATGTCGGTCACGCCGAGCTGGGCGATGATCGACCCATCGGTCAGCTCCACCAGCGAGTGGACGACCGACTGAGGGTGGACGACCACGTCAATCGCCGAGGCCGGCGTGCCGAACAGCCAGTGCGCCTCGATCACCTCGAGGCCTTTGTTCATCAGCGTCGCCGAATCGATGGTGATCTTGCGGCCCATCCGCCAGGTCGGGTGGCTGAGCGCGGCGTCGACGGTCACCGTCGCCAGGGCGTCGGCGGTCAGGTGGCGGAACGGCCCGCCGGAGGCCGTCAGGATCAGCCGGCGCACCTCCGACGGGTCGCGCCGGTGCAGGCACTGGTGGATGGCGTTGTGCTCGCTGTCGACCGGCAGCACGTCGACGCGATGCGCCCGCGCCAGGTCCATCACCAGACGCCCGGCCATCACCAGCACTTCCTTATTGGCCAGGGCGATGCGCTTGCCCGCCCGGATCGCCGCGACGACGGCCTCGAGCGCGGCGGTGCCCGACGAGGCGCACAGCACGGTGTCCACGTCGTCGCGGGTCACCAGATCGATCAGCGCCTGCGGCCCGGCGGCGCACAGCTCCAGGTGCGCGGCGGCGCCTTCCGGCAGCTGCGCCCGCAGGGCGGCGCAGGCGGCGTCGGTGGCGACGACGGCGGCGCGCGGCCGGTAGCGCTCGATCTGCCGCGCCAGGGCCGCGGCGCTGGTGCCGGCGGCCAGGCCGACGACCTCGAGCCGCCCCGGGTGGGCGTCGACGACGGCGAGGGCGCTGTGCCCGATCGAGCCGGTGGAGCCGAGGATCGCGAGGCGCATCGGGGCGGCAGGCATCGTCACAGCCCGGTGTAGCGGAGGAACAGCGCGTAGGTCGGGAACACGAACAGCAGGGCGTCGATGCGATCGAGGATGCCACCGTGACCGGGGATCAGGCTCGACGAATCCTTGAGCCCGCTGGCGCGCTTGAGCAGCGACTCGAACAGGTCGCCCATGATCCCGATGATGGCAATCAGCACGCCGAGGAGCACGAGCAGGCCGAGCGGCGCCTCCGGACTGGCAAAGCGGCCAAGCCACGGCGTGATGGCGGCGGCGACGACGACGCCCGTGATCGCGCCTTCCACCGTCTTCTTCGGGCTGATGCGCGGCGCCAGCGGCCGCCGGCCCAGCGTGCGCCCGCCGAAGTACTGCGCCGAATCGCTGGCGACCACGACCAGGAACGGCACGACCAGCGCCACCGGCCCGCGATCGGTGTGCATCGCCGCGGCCAGGCCGAGCGGCACGGCGAGGTACAGCAACGGGAACAGCGTGACTGCCGACAGACGCACGGCGTCCTCGTCGGGTCGGCCGCGGCCCACGGCAGCGGCGGCGCCGACCAGCAGCGCAGGCGCGAGCACCAGCGCCAGCGGCACGCCCGACCAGACGCCGATGTAGGCGGCGAGCGTGGCGGCACCGGCAATCAGGCGCGGGAAGCCCTCGCTGCCGAGTCGGGCCATCCGCGCGTACTCGTCGAAGGCGAGCAGCGTGACGACGCCGAGGAGGATGGTGGTGTAGATCGGCGGCAGGTACCAGGCGATGCCCAGCACCGCGGGCAGCAGGACCAGCGCCGAGAGGACGCGCGTCACGGACGGCTGCCGACTTCGGCCTTGCGGGTCTCGCCGGCGTGATCGCTCTCGCCGGCCGAGCCGACGCCGCCATAGCGGCGCTCGCGCTTCTGGAAGTCGACGATCGCCTCGAACAGGTGGCGGGCGCGGAAGTCGGGCCACAGCGTGTCGGTGACCCAGATCTCGGCGTAGGCGATCTGCCAGAGCAGGAAGTTGCTGACCCGCATCTCGCCGCTCGTCCGGATCAGCAGATCGGGATCGGGCTGGCCGGCCGTGTAGAGCAGGCCGGCAAAGCGCGCCTCGTCGATCTCCTCCGGCTTGATCCCCGCGGCGAGCGCCCGGCGCACGGCGTCGACGATCTCGGCCCGGCCGCCGTAGTTCAGCGCGATGTTGAACTGCATGCCGGTGTGGGCGGCGGTGGCCGCCTCGGCGTCGGACAGCTCTTTCCGGATCTCGGGCGAGAGCGCGTCCTTGCGCCCGACGACGCGGAAGCGAATGCCGTGCTCCATCAGCATGTGCAGCTCGGAGCGCAGGTAGCGGCGGAGCAGCGCCATGAGCGCGCTCACTTCGGTGCGCGGCCGCTTCCAGTTCTCGATCGAGAACGCGTAGAGGGTGAGGACGCCGATGCCCAGCCGGGCCGAGGTCTCGACCGTCTCGCGCACCGAGGAGATCCCGGAACGGTGCCCCTCGACCCGCGGCAGGTGGCGCTGTGACGCCCACCGGCCGTTGCCGTCCATGATGATCGCGACGTGGACCGGCAGGCGGTCGCCGTCGATCTGCCGGGCCAGCACGGCCTCGGGCGAGCCGGGCGACAGACGGGCGAGGACGTCGGGGAGGCTCATGCGGAAATCGCGATCTTAGCAGTATCGAACGGAGACCAGGAACAGGCCTTGCGGCGGCGCCGTGGGACCCGCCTGGCCGCGGTCAGCAGCGGCCAGGATGGCAGTGAGGTGGTCGGGCGGCCAGCGGCCGCGGCCAATCTCGACCAGGCTGCCGGCGATGGCGCGGACCATGTGCCGAAGGAACCCGTCCCCGGCCAGCGTGAGGACGAGTCGGATGTTCCCACCCTCCACCGGTTCGTCCGCGAGCCGCGCCTCGGTCACCGTCCGCACGGTCCCTTCTATATCCGAGCCTGATGACTGAAATGCGGCGAAATCGTGGCGACCTTCGAGCATCGGCAGCGCCGCGCGCATCGCCGCGACGTCGAGGGCGTACGGGATGTGCCAGGCGTAGCGCACGTCGAACGGCGAGATCAGCGGGCCGACGACCAGGTGATACGCGTACCGCTTCTCCTTGGCACCGAAGCGGGCGTGGAAGCCCGGCTCGGCCGGTTCGCACGTCAGCACCCGGACGGCCGGCGGCAGGAGCGCGTTCATGCCGCGCTGGAGATAGGCGGGCGGCCGCGCCGTGTCGAGGACGACGCTCGCCACCTGCCCGCGGGCGTGGACGCCGGCGTCGGTGCGGCCGGCCCCGGTGACGCCGACGCTGGGCAGGTCGAGGAGCCGGGCCAGCGCGTCCTCGAGGAGGCCCTGCACCGACGTGCCCTCCGACTGGCGCTGCCAGCCGACCAGGCCCGTCCCGTCGTACGCGATCGTCAGTTTGAACGCGGGCATGCGCGGTCAGCGTCTCTGCGTCTGGCCGGAACCACGCACGAGCACGTGGCGGGCCTTGCCCGTCAGGGCCCCGAAGCGCTCCTCGATCCCATCGGGCCAGTACACCACCACCCCGGTGACGCGGGAAGCAGAGCCAAGCCCGACGTGGACACGGACATCGCTCGCCGACAGGTAACTTCCGTCCGACCCAACCCGGCGCCAGAGTGTGGGACGGCCCTCCCGCAGGATGCCGACCCGCGCGCCGAACGCGAACCGGTTGCCTCCAGGGGCCGCGAGTGACAACTGCAGCCAGGGCTGCGCCCCGTCCATGGTGTTGCGCAGCACGCGCACCGGCCCGCGGTTGTTGGTCACGACGAGATCGATGTCGCCGTCGTTGTCGAGGTCGCCCGCCGCGGTGCCGCGCCCGATGTCCATCCGCGAAAACGCAGCACCCGACGTGGCCGAGACGTCGACGACGCGGCCATCACCCGTGTTGCGGAGAAGCAGGTTGTGCATCCGGAACGGCAGCGGCGTGCCGCGCTGTGCGGCGATGGCGTTCACCGCGCCATTGGCCACGAAGAGGTCCAGCCAGCCGTCGTGATCCACGTCGAGCCAGGCCGTGCCGAATCCGGTCATGGCTGCGGTGGGGGCGGCGGTGCCGGCACGCACCCGGGCGTCCTCGAAGTTGCCCGTTCCGTCGTTGGCGTAGAGCACGTGCGTCTCGCCAACGATGTTGGTGACGAACAGATCCTCGTCGCCATCGGCGTCGTAGTCGCCCGAAGCGATGCCCATGCTGCCTTCCGGAGCGCCGGCGGCGTTGACCGCCGCGCCGGCGAGCAGGCCATCGTCGAGGAACATGCCGTTGCGCTGGTTCAGCCACAACTGGTTCGGCGTCGCGTCGTTGGCGACGTAGAGATCCAGCCAGCCGTCGCCGTTGTAGTCGCCGACCGACACGCCGAGCCCCGCGCCGAAGGCTCGCGCGATGCCAGCGACATCGGTGACGTCGGTGAAGCGGCCCTGGCCCTCGTTGCGGAAAAGGCGGGCGGGCACCGGCCGGTAGGCTTGCGGGCTGCAGTAGTCGCGCGCGCCGGCCGCGTCGGTGCAGACCTTGTTGGCGGCCGGCGTGAACGCGAGGTAGTTGGCGACGAACAGGTCGAGGTCGCCGTCCCGGTCGTAATCGACGAACGCCGCACTGGTGCTCCACCGCGGATCATCGACGCCGGCGGCGTCGGTGACGTCCGTGAACGCGCCGGAGCCGTCGTTGCGGTAGAGCGCGTTGCGGCCGAACGCCGTCACGTAGACGTCCAGGTCGCCGTCACCGTCGTAGTCGCCGGTGGCGGCGCCCATGCCGTACCCGTGCGGCCCGAAGCCCGCCTTCGGGGTGACGTCGGTGAATCGCAGCGACCGCGGATCGTCTTTCCGTAGGTCGTTGCGGAACAGGCGGCTGCCCGCCGCGCCTGTGCCCGCGCCTTCGGCGATCGTCCCGCCCTGCACCAGGAAGACGTCGAGGTCTCCGTCGCCGTCGTAGTCGAGGAGGGCGAGGCCAGCGCCCATCACCTCGGGCATCGCGTATTCGCCGGTGGCCCCAGCCTCGTGCACGAACCGGAGGCCGACGTCCTCGGCGACATCCTCGAAGGCCGGCTTCGGCGTCGCGCGCCGATCCTGCCAGGCAGCGGGTGCCGCACACCAGGCGGCGACCGCGGCCAGCCCGAGCAGGGCCACGAGCGGTGGGGCTGCGCGCCGTCTGCCGGTCACCGGATCCCGATTCCCATGCTCATGGCTGCATCTTGGGCAGGTCGCGAGCGATGGCGGCGGCGAGGTCAGCCTGCCCGAACTGCTCGGCGAGCGCGCGAGCCTCGCTGGCGAGCCGCACGCCCTCGGCGCTCTGTCCCGCGCGCAGGTAGGCGACGGCGAGCGCGAACCACTCGCGCGGGCTGTCCGCGTCGCGCGTCGCCGCCAGCGGCCGGAGCGCCGCCACGGCCTCGGCGGGCTGTGCCAGCGCGATGAGCATGCGTCCGAGGTTCAGCCGTGCGAGGCGGAACGACGGGTCGGCCTCGAGGGCCCGCCGGTACTCGGCAGCAGCTGCCTCGACGCGACGATCGCGCTCCAGCAGCTGGCCGAGGTTGTTGCGGGCCTGGGCGTGCACCGGGTTCACGTCCAGCGCGGCACGGTACGCGGCGTCGGCCTCGGGCCACCGCGCCTGCAGGCCGAGGAGCACGGCATGGTTGTAGTGCGCCTCATCGAGTTCGTGGCCGACCCGGACCGCGGCCCTGTAGTGTGCCTCCGCCTTCTCGAACTGTCTGGTCCGGCCGTACAGGGCAATCAGCTGCACGTGCGCGATGCCCCGCGCGGGATCGATACGGAGCGCCTCCTCGTGCGCGTCGATGGCGCTGGGCAGATCACCGGCCTCGTCGAACCGGCGGCCTCGCTGCAGCGCCGCGGTCGCATCGCCGCGCAGCCGCGTGACCTCCTCCAGCCAGGGATCCTCGACGGCGGGCCAGCGTGTCCCGAACCTGGCGTGAGCTTCAGCCGCCCTGCGGGCCTCGTCGGCCCGACCGAGGGCGCGGTAGGCACGTGCCAACGCGTAGTGCGCGGCGCCGAACTCCGGGAACAACCGTACGGCCTGCTCCAGGTGAGGGAGGGCCTCTGCGGGTCGGCCCGCTGCCGCGAGCAGTCGCCCGAGCCCGAGGTGCGCGACCGGGGCCGCCGCCGGATCGCGCAGCAGGTCCTCCAAGCGGGTGCGACTCTCTCCGGTGTCGCCGCTCGCGGCCAGCAATTCCGCCAGGCGCACGCGCGCCGGTAGGTAGGCGGGATCCATCGTGACGGCGGCGCGGCACGCACCGATGGCCTCCTCCGTGCGGGCGAGGCGCTGCAGGACCACGCCCTGTAGGTACGCCAGGCGCGCGCCAGCAGGCGCAAGGCTTCGAGCGCGCTGGTACGCACGATGCGCCGCGTCCCACTGCTCCCAGGCGTGCAGGTACCGGGCTACCGTGCTCGCCTTCGCGGGGTCGGCGGGGTCCTTCGCCAAGGCATCGAGCACCGGTGCCAGCGCTGCGCGCGCGGCCGGGGTGTCTGGTAAGGCCAGGCCTCCCGCTTCTTGCTGGAAATGCAAGGTTTTGAGCGGGGTGACCACTATTGGCCCCACGAAAACTCCCATTGACAGCAGCGAACAACCGGTCAATCCTCGCGTCGTCATTCAAACTGAGCCGTCAGGGTAATGGGGTCGCGCGCCGCGCGAGCCCCTGACGGACGCTTGGCCGTACGTCGGAGCGCCGCTCGAGCATGGGGTCGGCGGCGCCCTCGCGGGGAGACGACACCGAAACAATGGGTGTTCGCGAGCACCAACGGTTACGGCCCTGAACAGAGAAAGGGAAGCCTGTGTTCACGATACCATCGCTGCAACACTCCCGCGCTGTCGGCGGCGTGCGCGCCCGCCTGCGCACATCGCTGCTCACGGGCCTGCTGGTCGCACTCGCGGCCGTCCTCTTCACACCAGTCACATACGCGCAGGTGCTGTACGGCAGCCTCGTCGGCGTGGTCACCGACTCGTCCGGTGCCGCGATCCCGGGCGCAGCCGTCACCATCGTCAACCGCGACACCGGCCTGACGCGCGAGGCCACGACGGACGCCCAGGGCAACTACAGTCTGATCAACATCCAGGCCGGACCCTACAACCTCAAGGTGTCGCTGGCCGGGTTCAAGGAGATCCACCGCACGAACGTGCCGGTGTCGGTCGGCCAGATCGCCCGCGTCGACGCGGCGCTCGAGGTCGGCGCGCTTACCGAGACGGTCAACGTGGAGTCCGCCTCGCAGTTGCTCCAGACCGACAAGGCCGACGTGAGCACCGAGCTCAGGTCGAGGGAGATCGAGGCGCTGCCGACCAACCAGTTCCGCAACTACCAGGCGCTGCTGAACCTGGTGCCGGGCACGGCGCCGGCGCGCTTCCAGAACGCCGAGACCGACACGCCAGCCCGGTCGCTCGCCGTCAACGTCAACGGCCAGGCGATCAACAACAACTCGACCCGTACTGACGGCGCCACCAACGTCAACATCTGGCTGCCGTCGCACAACATGTACGTCTCGCCGGCCGAGACGGTGGACTCGGTCAACGTCTCGACCAACAACTTCGACGCCGAGCAGGGTATGGCCGGTGGTGCGGCGATCACGGTGGTGACCAAGTCGGGCACCAACCAGTTCCGCGGGTCGGCCTTCGAGTTCTACAACTCCGACAAAATGAACGCGACGCCGTTCTTCTTCGGCAACTCGCCGGCGGGCAAGCCCGCCAAGCTGCCGATTCGCCGCGACATCTTCGGCGGCACGGTCGGCGGGCCGATCAAGCGCAATTCCATGTTCTTCTTCGGGTCGTTCGAGGGCTACAAGAGCAAGCAGAGCCTGTTCACCTTCCACTCGGTGCCCAACGCGGCGCTGCGCAACGGCGACTTCAGCGGCGCGGTGAACACCAATGGCAGCCAGCAGGTGATCTACGACCCGTTGACGGGCAACCCCGACGGCACCGGCCGCACACCGTTCCCGGGCAACGTGATTCCGGCCAACCGGATTAGCCCGATCGCGCGGCAGCTGCTCGGGCTCTATCCGCTCGACAACACGGTCGGTATCGGCGCCGGCGGGCTCACCAACAACTACCAGCGGCCCGAGACACGCACGACCGATCGGTTCAACTACGACGGCAAGGTGAACTGGAACCGGACGTCCTCGCACCAGATCTGGGGCAAGTACAGCTACATGAACGGCACCGTGGACGACCTCACCAACTACCTGGGGCCCGATCCGAATGCCTCAGGCGACGGTGGCCTGACGAAGGTCTGGCAGTTCACGACCGGGCAGACCTGGACGGTCAGCCCGACGGTCATCCTCGACAGCACGTTCGGGTTCTCGCGCCAGGATCAGCAGGTGCTCGGGCCTGACTTCCAGGCCGGCAATTACGGCTTGGACGTGCTCGGCATTCCCGGCACCAACGATCAAGGCATCGGCGACCCGCGCTATGCGGGGTACCCGCGCTTCGGCACCGGCTTCAGCGCGCTCGGCAACCGCGACGGCTGGAACCCGATCTTCCGTGACGAGCGGACGTACTCGTTTGCCACCAACGTGACCAAGGTGGCCGGCCGGCACGAGTTCCGCGGCGGCTATCTCGGCAACTACCTGTATCTCGATCACTGGCAGCCCGAATCGGGCAATCCACGCGGCAACTTCGACTTCGCCACCAACGCGACGGCGCAGCGCGGCGGCGCACAGGCGGGCAACTTCTACAACCAGTACGCGGCGACGCTGCTCGGCCTGGTCGGCACGGCCAACCGCAGCAACCAGGCGGAAGACATGACGGCGCGTGAGTGGCAGCACGCGATGTTCGTCCGCGATCGCTGGACGGTCACTCCCAAGCTCACGCTCGATCTCGGTCTGCGGTGGGAGTACTACCCGATCATGAAGCGCGCCGACCGCGGTCTGGAGCGGCTCGACCTCGACACGCTCGAGGTGATCATCGGCGGCAAGGGCGGCAATCCCGACGACGTCGGCTTGTCAGCGGCCAAGGACAACTTCGCGCCTCGCGTCGGCGCCGTCTACCGGTTCAACGACAGCACGGTGCTCCGCAGCGGCTTCGGCGTGACCTACAACCCCATTCCCTGGGGGCGCGTCATGCGGGGCGACAACATCTACCCGGTGACGATTGCCTCCACGTTCCCGGCGGTCGAGCCGTTCGGCTGGGTGGGGACGATCAATCAGGGCATTCCGTTCATCAACCTGCCCAGCCTGGAGACCGGGCGCGTCGCGCTGCCCAACTCGGCGACGATCGTCACGCCCGAGATCGGCAACGTCGATCGCGGCACCATCAAGTCCTGGAACCTCGCTCTCGAGCGGCGACTGCCGATGAACATCGGTCTCGATGTCGCCTACGTGGCCGCATACGGCGATGGCGGTTATGCGTTTCTCGACATCAACTCGCCGCAGGTGATCGGGTCGGGCAACCAGGGCCGTCCGTATTTCGCGCAGTTCGGCCGCATCAACGACGTCAACTCGTTCGGCCAACGGCTGAAGACGCGCTACCACTCCATGCAGGTCGCCGTAAACCGACCGATGTCGGGCAGCGTGATGGTCAAGGGCGCGTACACCTGGAGCAAGTCGATGAACATGGCCGACGAGGACGGCCGCACCGGCTTGACCTGGGACATGCTCAGTCAGTACGACCGCAACTACGCACTGGCCGGCTACCACCGCGAGCACAACTTCCAGGCGGGCTTCCTCTACCAGCTGCCCTGGCAGAGCGACGGCCATTACGACAACGTCTTGAAGGCGCTCGTCCAGGATTGGCAGATCAACGGCGTCTTCGCGGCCTTCACCGGTAGTCCCTTCACCGTTGGCGCCAACGGCGGCACGCTGAATACGCCGTCCAACACGCAGACGGCCGACCAGGTCGGCGACGTCGTCCGCGTGGGTCAGGTGGGTGCCGGCGGGGTGTATTACGATCGCGCCGCGTGGGCGCAGCCGACCGGCGTGCGCTACGGCACCTCGGGACGGAACGCGTTCATCGGACCGGGCGGCATGAACGTCGACCTGTCGCTCTTCCGCGGCGTGGCGCTTGGCGGCAACCGCCGCGTCGAAGTCCGCATCGAGGCCTTCAACCTGACCAACACGCCGAAATTCGGCCAGCCGAACACCGACGTCACCAGCGGCAGCTTCATGGTGATCACCGGCACATTGAACGCCTACTCCGAACGGCAGATCCGTCTCGGCCTGCGTTTCGCCTTCTAGACACGTCCTCCGCGCACGCGCCCCTCGTCTCCACGGGGGGCGCGGCGCGGAGGGCGACCTCCCCACAGGCAAGCGATCGCAGGCACTCAGGCCGTGTTTCCGGGGCGGGAACCGGGCTTGGTGACCGGGATCGCGGCGAGCCACTCGGGCACCTGATCGGCCGGCCACGTTGGGAATGACACCGTGGCGAGGGCCGCGAACGGGACCCCGAGATCGACGTCGCCACCGCGGTTGATGATCCCGGCGGCGCCCACCACGGTCGCGCCGGCCGCCTCGGCGACGGCGATCGTCTCGCGGGTCGACTTGCCCGTCGTGACCACGTCCTCGACCACCAGCACGCGCTCGGCGCCGGCGAGCGAGAAGCCGCGCCGCAGCGTCAGCGCGCCGTCGACGCGCTCGGCGAAGATCGCGCGCACGCCCAGGCCGCGCGCCACTTCGTGGCCGATGATGAGGCCGCCCAGCGCCGGCGACAGCACCACCACCGGATCGAACAGGCGCACGGCGTCGGCCAGGGCGCCGCCGAGCGCGGCGGCGTGCTCGGGATGCTGCAGCACCAGCGCGCACTGCATGTAGCCGTTGCTGTGCAGCCCCGAGGAGAGGCGGAAGTGCCCTTCGAGGAGCGCACCGGTGGATCGGAAAAGCGCGAGGACGGCGTCGGGCTGCATGCGGGCTGGCTTACTCCAGAAACGGGTTACTCGAGGTACGTCTCGAACAGGGTGAGGATGCGCTTGTACTCGTCGGCCCAGCTCGTCTCGCCCTCGAAGGCGTGCCCCTCGACCGGGTAGAGCGCCAGCTCCCAGTGCTCTTTGCGCAGCTCGATCAGCCGTTGCGCCAGGCGGATCGAATCCTGGGCGTGGACGTTGACGTCGACGAGGCCGTGGCAGATCAGCAGCGCGCCCTTGAGCCCGTCGGCGAAGTAGATCGGCGAGCTGCGCCGGTAGGCAGCCGGATCGATCTGCGGCTCGTTGAGGATGTTCGACGTGTACTCGTGGTTGTAGTGCGACCAGTCGGTCACCGGACGCAGCGCGGCGCCGGCGGCGAACACGTCGGGCGTGGTGAACATCGCCATCAGCGTGATGAAGCCGCCGTAGCTGCCGCCGTAGACGCCGAGGCGCTTGCCGTCGACCTTCTCGTTCGCGACCAGCCAGCGCGCCCCGTCGACGACGTCGGTGAGATCGGCGCCGCCCATGTGCCGGTAGATCCCGGTGCGCCAGTCGCGGCCGTAGCCGGCGCTGCCGCGGTAGTCGGGATCGAGGACCACGTAGCCTTTCGACGCGAGCAGGTGGTGGAACATGTACTCGCGGTAGTAGTTCGACCAGTAGCGGTGCGCGTTCTGGAGATAACCGGCACCGTGCACGAAGACCACGCCGGGGCCGCCGCTCTTGCGCTTGGCGCCGACCATCTCCGGGGTGTAGAGGCGCGCCCGCACCTTGACGCCGTCGCGCGCCGTGTAGGTGACGATGCGCGGCGTGATCCACTTCCCTGCCAGCCACTCGGCGGTCGGGCTCGTCGTCACCGGCACCACGGTGGCGTGATCGAGCGGCGACGGGGTCGGGGCCGCGCTCGCGGCCGGGGCCTTGGCCAGGAAGACCTCGGGCGGGCGCGTCGCCGAGGACGACAGCAAGGCCCAGGTCGCGCCGTCCGGGGACGGCTCGACCGCGTGGGCACCGGGCGTCGCTGTCAGCCGCGTGCGCGGTCCGCCGTCGACGGCCATCGCATAGACCTGGCGATCGCCGGCATCGGCCTCGGTCGACCTGATCAGGAACTGCCGGCCGCCGGGCGCCAGCTGCGCGTCGGTGATCTCCCAGGGGCCGCTCGTGAGCTGCCGTGGCGTCGCGTCCGGCGCGGCGAGGTCGGCAACGTAAAGGTGCATCCAGCCGTCGCGCTCCGACAGGAACCAGAGACGCGCTCCGCCGGGGATGAAGCCCATCGTGGTCGGCGGCGGGCCGGATTCGTCGAGCGCGCGGACCCAGGCGGTGTCCGCCAGGTGCTCGACGATACGGACGCGGCCCGGCGCCGGCCCGAGCGAGACCACGTACCGGTGCTTGTTGTCGGCCGACACGACGATCGTCGCGGCGTGCTGGCTGTCGCCGGAGACGACCGGCAGGCTCCACAGCAGCGGCCCGGCCCGCGGATCGATCTCGGCTCCGGTCAGGGCGACCGTCGTCTCGCTCTTCGCCGCGAGATCGACCGCGACCAGGCGCCGCCCGTCCTGGGCGTCGCCGACATGGGTGCGTCCGGGCAGCAGCTCGGGATAGCTCGACGCGGTCACATAGGCCGGCACGTCGGCCCGGTGCGCTGCGGCGGGCCGATCGACGACCAGCGCGTAGGCCACCTTGCCCTCGTGCGCCAGCACCAGGTCGTCGACCGACTGGCGCTCGCCCACCGCGATCCGGACCAGCGCCCGGGCATCCGTGCGGGCGTCGGCGCGGGCCTTGCGAGCCTCGTTCTCGCGCACCGCGACGAGCAGCTGCGCCTCCTCCGCTTTGAGGAACTGCTGGCTGTCGGTGGTCGGCGGGCGCGGCTTCGGGGGCCCGGCGTCGGTCAACTGCTCGAAGGCGGTGTCTGTCTGATTGGGCGGATCGCGCTGATCGGGCAGCCGATCGATCCACACCCGATGCAGCCCCTGGTCGCGGACGAAGGTGACGGCGTGGCCGCCATCCGACCAGCGTGCGTGGGCCTCGGCGGCGGCGGTGCGGGTGATAAGCGTCCGCGTCCGCGCCACCGTATCCACGACGACGACATCGCCGTCCACGACGCCGACCGCGCGGCGATGGGCCGGGTCCCACTCGCCGCCGGCGGGCGGAGCCAGACGGCGCTCCTCATCGGTCAGGCGGCGCGGCTCGCACGTCCTGGTAGCGGAGGGCGAGGCGGCCGCGAGGCAGGTCCGCGCGACCTCCCAGGTGGCAGCTTCGTCCTCGCCGCGGGGGCGCCACTCGAAATACAGCCGCTCGGAGTCACCGGACCAGCGCAGGGCACTCGGCGGGTATCCGACCAGGCCGGGGCCCCGCATGATGCTGTCGACGGTGAGCTCGAAGGCGGGGTCGGCAGGAACCGGTGGGGCGGCGAGGGTGCGGACCGAGACGACGACGAGGGCGAGCGCACCGGCTCCCGCCGCCAGCAGCCCGCGGTGAAAGGGGCGTGTGGAACCCGCCAGGCCACCCCACCGCGACGCGAAACGGCGCATGGCGCTTACTATACCCAGGAGCCGGTCGTGCGACGGGCTCCTGTACAATTCCGCCCCGGACCTGCTGGCGAACCGTGCGCCAGTCCGGTGCGTCTATCTGTTCGGTTCGGCCGAGGCCGCGACGTCCTGCTTCTTGCATTGAGCAGCGGCGACGGGGCCGGGCCGCCAACGGGCTCGCGCCGCGAGAGAGATTCCCTGGAGACTGTCGAAGATGCACACCCGGCCTGATGTCGTAGTGCGAGCCGCGCTCGTGGCGCTCGTGATGGCGGCGGTTCCCATGTCCGGATTCGGACAGGGGGCGCCCGCCCCCGCACAGCCCGTGCCGGCCCAGCCCGCCCAGGCACCCCCGGTCCAGAGCCAGCCGGAGCCCACACCGGGCGCGGCGCCGGTCCCGGGCCCCGCGGCGCAGCCGGTGCCACCGGCACCGACGCCGGCCGGGCAAGGCACGGCGACAACGCCCGCCTCGCAGGCCGCGCCGATCCAGGAGCAGAAGGGCGGCGGACCGACCCGCCGGCTGACCATCGAGGAGGCGGTGCAGGTCGCCCTCGAGCAGAACCTGGACGTGCAGGTCGAGCGCATCAACCCGCAGCTCGCCGAAAAGGACGTCGACATCGCGCGCGGCGTGTGGCTGCCGCAGCTGACCGGCAGCATGCTGTTCCGCAACAGCGACAGTGTGCCCGACAGCTTCCTGTCGGGCGCGGACGACACCCTCACCAGCCGGTCGTTCTCCGGCAGCGCAGGCTACGAGCAGCTGCTCCCGATTGGCACGCAGCTGAACATCGGGTTCGACGCCGCGCGCAGCACCTCGAACAACACCTTCTCGAGCTTCAATCCGCGGCTCTCGTCGTCGCTCGCCTTCGACGTGGTCCAGCCGCTGCTGCGCGGCTTCAAGATCGACGTCAACCGCGCCCAGTTCCGGATTTCCAAGAAGAACCAGGAGATCACCGACGTCCAGCTGCGGCAGCAGATCGTCGCGACGACGCGGGCGGTGCGCCTGGCCTACTGGACGCTGGTCGGCGCCCGCTACAACCTGGGCGTCGCTCAGGCCTCGCTCGACATCTCGCGCCAGACCCTGCGGGACAACCGGACCCGCGTCGAAGTCGGCACCATGGCACCGATCGACGTCGTCGGCGCGGAGGCCGAGGTCGCGCGCAACGAGGAATCGGCCATCGTCGCGGCGGCGCAGATCGACGAGGCGGAGGATCAGCTCCGCGCCTTGATCTTCGATCCGAAGTCGGCGGACTTCTGGACCATGGATCTCGATCTGGCCGACGCGCCCCAGCTGCCGCAGACGCGGGCCGACGTCGACGTCGAGGGCACCGTGAAGGCGGCGCTCGAGAAGCGCACCGACCTGATCCAGCTGCGCAAGCAGCTCGAAATCTCGCAGATCAACCTCGATCTGGCGCGGAACAACAGCAAGCCGGAAGTCAATGCGGTCGCCAGTTACGGCCTGAACGGCCTGGGCGGCGTGCAGGTCGAGCGTGGCCCGAGCACCGACCCCAACAACCCGTTCGCGCCGGGTCCGATCATCGACTCGACCGAGCGCCGCTTCGGCAGCGTGCTCGGCGATCTGTTCGGGCTCGACTTCCCCACCTGGACGGTCGGCGTGCAGGTCCGCTACCCGCTCGGCAACAGCACCCAGAAGGCCAACCAGGCACGCCAGAAGCTCGCCTACGGTCAGCAGGAGCTGAGCCTGCGCAGCCGCGAGCTGAACGTGGCGAGCGAGGTCCGGTCGGTGGCGCGCAGCGTCAACACCAACCGCAAGCGCGTCGAGTCGACCACGTCGGCCCGTGTGTTCTCGGAGCGTCAGCTCGACGCCGCCCGCAAGAAGTTCGCGGTCGGCCTGGCCCAGAGCATCGACGTCCTGATCGCCCAGCGCGACCTGGCCACCGCCCGCTTCAACGAGCTGAGCTCGATCATCGACTACGTGAAATCGCTGGTGGAGCTCGAAACGGTGCAGGAGGGCGGCACCGGCACCGTGCCCCTGGGCGGAGCCGGGCGGTAGCCCCAGACGCAGACGACTCCGCGGTCGTCCGCCAGCAGACCTCCCGGGGCGGCAACGGGCGGCTCGCCGCGCCGAAGCGCCGCCCCGGGGCGGTGCGAAGGCGGGCATACAATGCGCGCGTGCAGCCGGCGCGTGTCAGCGTCACGATCATCACGAAGAACGAGGCGGCGCGGCTCGAAGCCGCGCTGGCCTCGGTCGCGTGGGCCGACGAGATCGTCGTCGTCGACGCCGGCAGCACCGACACGACCGCGGCGATCGCCCGGCGTGCCACCGACCGCGTCTTCGTCGAGAGCTGGCCGGGCTTCCCGCAGCAGAAGAATCGCGCCGCCGACCTGGCGTCGCACGACTGGATCCTCTCGATCGACGCCGACGAACGGGTGTCGCCGGCCCTTGCCGCCGAGATCCGCGCGCTGCTCGCCGGCAGCCCCGCCGCGCGCGGCTACCGCGTGCCGCGGGTGACCCGCGCCTTCGGCCGCGAACTGCGCGCCACCGACTGGTATCCGGACTGGCAGCTGCGGCCCTACGATCGCCGCGCCGGCCGCTGGGACGAGACCCGCACGGTGCACGAGTCGGTGCGCGTCGAGGGCGACGTCGCGACCCTGCGTGGTGAGCTGCTCCACGACGGCTATCGCGATCTGTCGGAGCATCTCCAGAAGATCGATCGCTATACAACGCTCGCCGCCGAGGCCAACGCCACCCGCGGCCGCGACGCCTCGCTCCTGCAGATCGCCATCCATCCGCCGCTCGCCTTCCTGCGCAACTACATCCTCCGCCGCGGCTTCACCGCCGGCACCGCCGGCCTGGTGGTATCGGCGATGAACAGCTGGTACGTCTTCCTGAAGCTGGCCAAGCTGTGGGAGCGTCGCCGGCGCCCCTCGGCTTAGTGTCCCGATGCTCTCGCTGCACATCGACACGGCGCGGACCTGGCGGGGCGGCCAGAACCAGGCGCTGCTGACGGTGCTCGGCCTGCGCGGCCTCGGCCACCGCACCGTGCTCGTCGCGCACCCGCAGGGCGAGCTGCGGCGCCGCGCCGCCGAGGGCCTCGATCTCATCGGCCTGGCGCCTCGCACCGAGCTCGACCTGGCGGCGGCCTGGCGCCTGGCGCGGGTCATCAAGCAGATCGAGCCGGAAGTGGTGCACGCGCACGATCCGCACGGCGTCGCCGTCGCCGCCGCCGCCATCGGCTACGGCGGCATGGCGGTCAAGCCGACGCTGGTCGCCTCACGCCGCGTCGACTTCCCGCTCAAGCTGAACGCGCTGTCGCAGTGGAAGTACCGGCAGGTGGCGTCGTTCCTCTGCGCCTCCGAGTGCATCCGGCAGATCCTGATCGCGCAGGGCATCCCGCGCGAGCGGGCCCTGACGATCCACGAGGGCATCGACCTCGCGCACGTCGACGCGGCGCCGCCGCTCAGCGTCCGCGAGACGTTCTGGCTGCCGACGAACGCGCCGATCGTCGGCTGCATCGGCGCGCTGGTCGAGCACAAGGGCCATCGCCACCTGGTGCACGCCGCCGCCGACATCGTCCGCGCCGTGCCCGAGGCGCGCGTCGTCATTCTGGGCGAGGGCGACCTGCGCGCCGACCTGTCACGGCTGATCCACGAGCTCGGGCTCGAGCGGCACGTGCTGCTCCCCGGCTTCCGGCCCGACGTGCTGTCGCTGCTCAAGGCGTTCGACGTGTTCGTGATGCCGTCGATCACGGAGGGCCTGGGCACGTCGATCCTCGATGCGATGGCCTGCACGAAGGCGGTGGTCGCCAGCGCGGTCGGCGGCATCCCCGAAGTGGTCGAGCCCGAGGTGACCGGACTCCTGGTGCCGCCGCGCGACGCCTCCGCCCTGGGCGCCGCGATCGTCCGGCTGCTGCGCGACCCGGCCCTGACCGACCGCTTCGCCCGGGCCGGCCGCGAGCGGGTCGAGCATCGGTTCACCGCCGATCGGATGGTCCAGGACACCCTCGGCGTCTACGAGCGGCTGCGTCAGCGTTAGTTGCGGCCGGCCTCTCGATAGTTTGCGGCCGCGCTCTCACGCGCGGCCGCGGGCCGGCCTTTGGCGCGTTCGGCTGCTATTCGCCGCGCTGGGCGCGCGGCGGCGCCTCACGCGGGCCGGCAGACAACCGTGGTGCACACAATTTCGTCGCCTTGGCTGCCGTTGGTCCCACGATCGTCCCTGGGATCAACCTGGGACGGCTTGTGTTGTCGAGCCGGACGGCACTACCATCGCCGCTTCACGGCGTCCCGACACCACCTCACCCCGAGGCCAGGCGATCCCGACCCGTGCCATTCGCGAGCCAGGCCAATCCCCGTGCCCGGCTTGCGTGTTCGTCCTGTGTCTGTCTGGAGGATGCGTATGGCTGCTCGGGCGATCCGCCTGTTGCTGGTGCTGTTCCTGCTCCCTGTCGTCGCCACCTCCACGGCGGCGGCGCAGTCCACCCTCGGCCGCGTCGTCGGGATCGTCCGCGACGCCAGCGGCGCTGTGCTGCCTGGCGCCAGCATCGTCCTCGAGAGCCGCGCCACCGGCCAGAAGATCGACACCGCGTCGCAGGCCGACGGAGCCTTCATCTTTCCGCAGGTCCGTCCCGGCTACTACACCGTCACCGTCGAGCTCTCCGGCTTCAAGCCGGTGACCTACAACGAGGTCAAGGTCGATCCGGGCCAGGAGTACTCGCTCACCGCGGCCCTCGACGTCGGCGGCTTGAGTGAAGCGGTGCAGGTCACGGCCGGCGTCGATCTGGTGCACACGACGACGCCCGAAGTGACCAACACCGTGCGCCAGGAGCAGATCCTCGAGCTGCCGCTCAACGCGCGCAACCCGATCGAGCTGATCCGGCTGCAGGCCGGCGTCCCCGGCATGGCGGCGCGCAACAGCACCGCCATCAACGGCGGCCGTCCGACCTGGACGCAGACGACGCAGGACGGCATCAACATCCAGGACAACTTCATCCGCACGAACTCGCTCGACTTCGTGCCCAACCGCCCGACCTCGGACATCGTCGGCGAGTTCACCATCGTCACCAACACGCAGGGCGTCGACGCCGCCGGCGGCGCCTCGCAGGTGCGGATGATCACGCCGTCCGGATCCAACGAGCTGCACGGGAGCATCTACGAGTTCAATCGGCACTCGAAGCTCTCCGCCAACAACTGGTTCAACAACCGCGACAATCTGCCCAAGCCGTACCTCAATCGCAACCAGTGGGGCGGCCGCGCCGGCGGCCCGATCCTGCGCGGCAAGCTGTTCTACTTCGGCTACTACGAGAAGTTCTCGCAGAAGAACGAAGCGACCCCGAACAACCAGATCCCGCTCAACGACGACTACCTGCAGGGCGTCTTCCGCTACCGCGGCACGTCCTCGAGCGACGTGCGATCGGTCAACCTGCTGCAGCTCTCCGGCGTGCGGCTCGATTCGGCCGTGCAGCAGCGCATCTCGAGCCTCATCCGGCCGGCGTCGAGCGTCAACAACCAGGACGTCGGCGACGGCCTGAACCGCGCGGGCTACCGCTTCAATCAGGAAGACATCACGACGCGCCACTACGTCGGCGGCCGCTTCGACTACAACATGAGCGCGGCCCACCAGTTCGAGGGCACCTTCACGCGCCTGTCGGACGTCGACGATCGCACCGACCTCGACACCATCCACGAGAAGCCGCTCGTCTACACCTCCTCGGTGACCAAGTTCTTCGTCGGCGCGTGGCGGTGGACCGCGACGTCGCGGCTGCAGAACGAAGTGCGGGCCGGCGGCAACCTCGCTCCGGTGGCCTTCGAGTCGACCGAGGACTTCGGCGACACCATCTTCAACATGCCGAACGCGAGCGGCACGACGGTGGCGGCGCTGACCAACCCGATCGCGACGTTCCAGCCGCAGGGGCGCGACACGCGAACCTACCAGTTCATCGACACGGCGACGTTCGTCACCGGTGATCACACGCTGCAGTTCGGCGGCAGCTACCAGCGCGTCAAGGTCAACCCGTACAACTATGCCAACCGTTTCCCGACCGTCACGTTCGGGTTCGGCGCCGCGGCACCGCAGGGTGTGCAGCTCGCGGCCACGCAGTTCCCGGGCGGGATCAGCCCCAACGACCTGGCCACGGCCAACGCCCACCTGGCGTATCTCGGCGGCATCGTCACCACGGTGGCGCGGACCTTCCAGGTCGAGGACCGCACCTCGGGCTACGTCCCCGGCATCGCCGACAATCGCAACTTCACGTTCAACAACAGCAACATCTACATCCAGGACAACTGGCGCCTGAGGCCCGGGCTGACGATCCGCGGCGGGCTCAAGTGGGAGTACTTCAGCCCGCTGCGCGAGGACAGCAACCTGCTGCTCCTGCCGAACCAGGCGTCCGGGCAGTCGACGCGCGACGCCCTGCTCAACCCGGCCGGGACCGTCGACTTCGTGGACGGTGGGATGTACGGCAGCGACCGCAACAACTTCGGGCCGACCATTGGCTTCGCCTGGGATCCGTCCAAGAACGGTCGCACCGCGGTGCGGGGCGCCTACACGCTGGCGTTCGTCAACGAGGACACCCTCACCGTCGCGCGCGCGGCGGCCGTCGCCAACTCCGGGCTGGCGACCGCCGCCTCGCTGACCAACCAGTACGCCCTCCTCGCCAACGGCGCCCCGGTCATCCCGACGCCGGCGTTCATCGTGCCGCGGACCTATGCGCAGCAGCTCGGCCTGAGCCTGACGTCGTCCGCGTTCGGCATCGACCGCGAGATCGCGCAGCCGCGCGTCCACCAGTTCAACCTGAGCGTCGAGCGCGAGGTCGGCTTCGACATGGCGCTCGAAGCCCGCTACGTCGGCACGCTCGGACGGGGTGTCTGGCGCGGCGTCGACTACAACCAGGTGTCGGCGCAGGGCGCCTTCCTCGAAGACTTCCTGCGGGCGCGGCGGAACGGCTTCCTCGCCGCGGCGGCCGGTGGAGCCTTCGACCCGGCTTACAACGCCGCCATCGCCGGCAGCCAGCCGCTGACGTACATCACCCAGTTCGGCGGCGGCTCGCTGACCAACACCACCGTCCGCAACAACATCCAGACCGGCCAGGCCGGCTCGCTTGCGGACTTCTACCTGTCGGGAGCCGGTGCCGCGACGGCGACGATCGCCCGGCAGGCCTTCTTCGGCAACGCCGGCATCTACGCCGCGGGCAACATCACCAACGGCGCCTCGACCGACTATCACGCGCTGCAGCTCGAGACGCGGCGCCGCTTCAAGAACGGCCTCTTCTGGCAGGCCAACTACACCTTCAGCAAGAACCTGTCGGACAGCACGGGCACGGCGCAGTCGCGCTTCGAGCCGTACATCGACAACGCCCGCCCGGGCCTCGAGCGGAACCGCTCGGAGTTCCACATCACCCACGTCCTCAACGCCAACGCCATCTGGGAGCTGCCCTTCGGCGAAGGCCGCCGCTTCCTCGACCGCACCGGCGTGCTCAACGCGCTCGCCGGCGGCTGGCAGGTGTCGGGCATCGTGCACTGGCAGAGCGGCATCCCGTTCTCGATCCTGGCGGCGCGCGGAACCTTCAACCGTACCGGTCGGTCGGCCGGCAACATGGCCGTCACCGACCTGACGCGAGACGAGCTGCAGGCGCTGATCGGCATCTTCAAGCAGCCCGACGGCAAGCTCTACTTCATCGACCCGAAGGTGATCGACCCGGTGAGCGGCCGCGGCGTCGGTACCGACTCGCTCGGCAACGCCGCGACCTTCCCCGGCCAGGTGTTCTTCAACCCGGCGGCCGGCGAGATCGGGACGCTGCAGCGCCTGTCGCTCGACGCGCCGTCGATCTTCCAGCTCGATCTGAGCCTCAGCAAGCGGCAGCGCATCGGCAGCCGCTACTCGGCGGAGTTCAAGATCGAGACGTTCAACCTGTTGAACTCGCCGATCTTCGACTTCGCCGACACCGACATCAACAGCCAGACGTTCGGCCGCATCACGCAGCTCGAACCGAACGCGACGGGATCGCGTGTGCTGCAGCTCGCGCTGAAGTTCAATTTTTAGTGGTGGCGGGCCCCCTCAGGGCCCGCCACGGCCGCCCTTTGAGCGTGCGGACTGCTATTTGTCGACGCGCCTTCGCGCGTCGACCTGACGATGGCTCCGGACTCCGTCCTCGCCATTCGTCACGCGGCGCGGCGGTCCGAGGTGGAAGCGCCGGGATGCATCGCCCGGCGAATGCAGTGGCGCTTTCACCTCTGACCG